>NZ_LZMG01000394.1:0-38444 GCF_001673615.1 Mycobacterium sp. 1245499.0 | reverse complement strand
CCCACCGCGACGTCGCGCACCCCAAGACCCAACTCCTCGGCCAACTCGCGGGCCAGCGCGTCGCGCTCCGTTTCGCCGGGTCCGACCTTGCCGCCTGGCAGCTCCCAACGGCCGGCCAGCTCCGGCGGACGGACGCGTTGTGCCACCAAGACCTTGGCGGCGCGGATGAGGGCACCGGCGACGACGATCTGGGTCGGCATGGCCAGTCACGGTATACGGCGCCCGTTGTGACGCGCCCACCGCTCGGGACCGCCGTTGGGATCCGGACGGGTTCGGGACCGCATGCGATGGCGGACGCCGTGCCACCCTCGCGGCAACGGCCATGCGGCCTCGGCGGCAAAATGGCGCGGGGACAGCCATTCGGGCCGACAACGCCGTCGAATTCCCTTGGGGCACAACGGCTCTCTTACGGTTTGGGCGCAGCCGTGGAATACTCGACCCTAGTCGGTCACGACCACTACAGGCACTTCCAATGAGGGGAGTTGGCAATGATCACCGCACCCACCAAGTCGTTCACTCGAATCTTTCGGGGCTATGACCCGGCTCTGGTCGACCCCTACATCGAGGCGCTGCTCGCCAAGGAGAAGTTGCTGATCGACGAAGTCCTGAACCTGCGGTCCCAACGAGACGAATCCAGCAACGAAGCGGCCGCGCTGCGGATCGAGGTCGCCTGCCTCAAGGATGAGGTCGCCGCCCTGTCGGACACGTCACCGACGCCCTACGCGATGCAACATCGGATGGCGAAGCTGCTGCGGCGCGCCCTCGACGAGGTCTCCCGGATGCAGGCCGAGGCCCGCGCCGAGGCGGATGCCCTGCTCGCGGATGCGGCGGCCGAGGTCGAGGCCGCGCGCCAAGAACACCGAGAGTTGTTGGAGCACATGGCCGCGCAGCGAAAAGCGCTCGAAGCCGAATGCGAGGAGACCAGGAAAAAGCTCGACGCCGACCTCGCCGGGATGCGGGCCGAAGCCCAGTCGTCGATCGATCAGGCGTGGCAGCAAGCCCAGCAGGAACGTGAGCAGCTGCTCGCCGACGCGAAGCAGAAAGCTCACGAATTCGACGAGCGAGCGCATCGGGCGATGGACGAGGCGAATCAGCAACGGATCATGATTCTGGAAGAGCTGATGGGCGTCGCCCGCGACCTCCAGGGGGTTCCCGCCAGCCTGGAGTCCGCCTACCAGCAACGACAGAGCCTGCCGGCGGCGGGCGTCGTGGTGGCGCTGGACCAGAAGAACCCAGCACCGGGCACTCCCGCCGTAGCCTCGTAGGCGACCACCTTCGCGGGGAGGTCAAGCCGCCCCTCGATCAACCCGCTATCCGAGAGGACGAGTCCCCTATGGCCGTGTTAACGGACGAGCAAGTGGACGCCGCGCTGCCCGAACTGGATGGATGGGAGCGCGCCGACGGCGCCCTGCGCCGCTCGATCAAATTTCCGAGTTTCCTGGCCGGCATCGACGCCGTCCGCCGGGTGGGCGAGCACGCCGAGAGCAAGGACCATCACCCGGACATCGACATTCGTTGGCGGACAGTCACTTTCGCGCTTGTCACGCACTCCGAGGGCGGCATCACCCAAAACGACATCGACATGGCCCGCGACATCAACGGCATCGTCGACAGCTAGTCAATGCGGCCCTCGCCTGCGTCGGCGCTCACGCCGGCCGGACGCGCGCCGTCGGCCGTCTCACCGGCGTGACGCTCGGCGCAGTCCCCGCGGCGCGGCGCGCGGGTGGTCGCGATCCAGATCAGCGTCGCCACCGCGCCGACGATGTAGATCAACCCGGCCCAGGCCAGATACCACGGGCGGCTTATCTGCCAGATCGTCGGTTGGGCGAAACTCAGCAACCAGGGGACGCCGACCACCGTGAGGGCCAGCCAGCCCCAGCCCACGATGCGCGCTCCCGGTTGCTCGCGCACCGGGCCGTGGATCGCCCAGATCATCAGGGGCACCAGCCACACCCAGTGATGGGTCCAGGAGATCGGTGAGAGCAGCAGCCCGAACAGCTCGACCACCAAGAGCCTGCCCAGCCGATCGGCGGGATCCAGGGCGCGCCAGGCCAGGACGGCCAGCACCGCGGTGACGGCAAGGGCGGCCACCAGCAGCGGGCCGAATTCCACGTCGTGGCCCAGGATCCGCGAAATGCCCCCGCGCCAGGACTGATTGAACGACGTCGCGATGGGACCCACCCGGTGGGCGTCGCCCAGCAGGTCGGTGAAGTAGTAGCGCGTCTGATCGCCGACGACCAGGACCGAAATCCCAATGGTCGCAACGAAAACGACCGCCGAGAACACCGCGGCACCCCACCGGCGCGCGCCGACCAGATAGACGCCGGAGATCGCGGGGGTCAACTTGATTCCGGCCGCCACGCCGACCAACGACCCCGACAGCCACCACCGCGTGCTGCACACCGCCCACAGCACCGCGGTCATCAGCAACACGTTGACCTGTCCGTAGTCGAACGTGCTGCGCAGCGGCTCGATCCAGATGGCGACCGCCGTCCACAACATCGCGACACGCCGGCCGGTGGCGCCGGCGGCCACGCCGATCAGGCGCTGGCTGAGCCGGATCGCGCCGTACAGCGCCGCCATGGTGGCGATCTGCCACAGGAAGGCGACCAGGCCGAACGGCAACAGGTGTAGCGGGTAGAAGACGACGGCCGCGAACGGCGGGTAGGTGAACGGCAGCGGGAAGTCCGGCGTCTGGTCGGCGTAGACGTAGCTGTACAGGCTGCCGGGGTGGTCGATGGCGGCGGATCCGCCGAGGTACACGTGCAGGTCGACGAAGTTCGCGCCGTTGGGGGCCAGGTACGTCCAGGCCAGCCGCGCGGCGATGCTCGCGATGAGCAGCATCGGCGCGGCCGCGGCAAGCAGACTTGCCAACCGCTGCGCATGGGGTGCCGCCGGAGCGGCCGAGGTGGTGTCTATCCGCCCGACTTTAGCGAGCACGACGGGCGGCGCGGCGCCGTCCGGCCGCACATCACCCCTAGGAGCGCGCATTCCGCGCATTCGGTCACCGGTCTCACTCGTATCCGTAACGAGTTCATAAATGCCACACGTGTCACTTGAGTCCCATCTGCATCAAAGTAACTTCAGCGCCGAACCTGTAATCGATCAATCAGGGAGAGTCATGCCAACCATCTGGACTTACATGCGTGCAGCCGCCGTCGTGGTCGGTTCGTCCGCAGCGCTATTGACGGGCGGTATCGCCCACGCCGATCCGGTGCCGGCCCCGGCCGTGCCGAACATTCCGCAGCAGCTGATCAGTTCTGCGGCCAACGCACCGCAAATCCTGCAGAACCTCGCGACCGCACTCGGCGCCACGCCGCCGGCGGCTCCGGCCACCCCGGGCATCAGCTTCCCGGGTGTCCCGGCGGCCACCCCGCCGGCGACGCCGGCGGCTCCGGCGGCGGGTCTTCCGTCGATTCCCGGACTGACCTCGCCGACCAGCCCCGCCGCCCAGGTGCCTTCACCGGCGGCCAACCCCTTCCTTCCGGGGCTGGCGCAGTCGGCGACGCCCGCCGCGCCGTCTTCGGCGACCGGTGGCATTCCGGGGATGATCCAGGGCCTGACGGGTGCGCAGCCGGCGGCTGCGGGTCCCGCCGCTCCGGCGGCCCCGTCGATCCCGGGCCTCCCGACGATCCCGGGTCTGTCGGCACCCGCGGCACCGGCCACTCCGCCGGCTCCGCAGCTTCCGCAGGCGCAGGTCAACATGCCGGCGATGCCGGCCGGCCTGCCGGTCAGCGTGCCTCCGAAAGTGACGCTCCCGCAGGACCTGCCGGCGCTCGCCTCGGGACAGGCCCCGGCCGCACCCGCGGCACCGGCGGCACCGGCGGCCAGCCCCGCCGGACCGGCGGCGCCGCTGCTGGCCGCCCTGCCCTGATCAGTTCCGTAACCGGCTAAACCACTACTGACAACCGGAGGACACCGTGGCAACCACTTGGAATCTGTCCAAAGGTTTGGCCGCTGTCGTCACGGCATCGGCTGTCGCGTTCGGGCTCTGCCCGAGCGCGGCAGCCGACCCGGCGGCGCCGCAGCCGATACCGCAACCGAATGCGGCCCAAGGGCTGCCGGGTCTGCCTGCCCTGTCGCAGCTGAGCCCCCTCATCCAACAAGCGGCCACCGACCCGCAGCAGGCGACACAGCTGCTGATGGCCGCGGCACAAGCCTTCGCCCACAACCCGAGCACGCCCAACGAGTCGAAAAACGTTGCGGCTGCGGTCAATCAATTCGTCGCCGAACCGAGCGCGCCGGTGCAACACGTGCCCGCGGCGGGGGTAGAGCCCGGTCTGCAGGCCCACCTGCCGGCCGGCATCGACCCGGCGCATGCGGCCGGCCCGGTCCCCGAGGCGGCACCCGCCGCACCGGCACCCGCCGCGGCTCCGGCACCCGCGCCGGCACCCGCGGCCGCTCCGGCACCCGAGGCGCACCTGCCGGCCGGCATCGATCCGGCCCATGCGGCCGGTCCCGCGCCGGCGGCGGCACCCGCAGCACCCGCGCCCGCCCAACCGGCCAACGTGCCCGTCGCGGCACCCGTCCCGGCGCCACCGGCCCCGGCCGCGGCACCACCCGCGGCCCCGGCCGCACCGGAAGCCGCCCCGGCGCCGGTGCCCGCGCCCGCACCCGCACCGGACGCCGCTCCCGCGGCGGCGGCTCCGGGGTTCGGCGCTGACACGCCGCCCACGCAGGACTTCATGTACCCGTCCATCGGCACCAACTGCCTGGCGGACGGCACGAGCGCCATCGCGACCGCGCTGTCGGTCGCGGGGCCGGCCAAGATTCCGCTCCCCGGCCCCGGGCCCGGGCAGACCGCCTACGTGTTCACCGCGGTCGGCACCCCCGGACCGGCCGAGGTGCAGAAGCTGCCGCTGAACGTCACCTGGGTCAACCTGACCACCGGCAAGTCGGGGACCGTCGCACTCAAGCCGCGTCCGGATATCAACCCGGAGGGGCCGACGACGCTGAGCGCGATCGCCGACACCGGTTCGGGCAGCATCATGTCGACGATCTTCGGGCAGGTCACCACCAAGGAAAAGCAGTGCCAGTTCATGCCCACGATCGGCTCGACGGTGGTGCCGTAGCAGACCACACCGCCGCACCGCCTTGAACGCGCGTGTCCCGACCGGGGGGCACGCGCGTTCTCGTCAGTACGCCATGAACAGGATGGCGTCGCGGTCGTACTCGAGGCCAGGATGAACGCTGGCGAGGTGCGCCTGGGTCAACTCGACCAGTTCGTCCTCGTCCTTGCCGACGATGGCTTCGCCGCACGGACACGTTATGTGTGTCTTCACGTTGTCGCCCTTCCCTTCTGTGGACCTGCTACTTCGCCGCTTTGGCTGCCGCTTTCATTTGCTTTTTGTACGCGCGCACTTTTCCCATCGACTTTGCATCGACGATATCGGCGACGGAGATGTGCGAACCCGCCCGGCCGAAGTCCCCCGCCGCGGCGCGCCAGCCCTTCGGCGTCACGCCGTACTGCTTGCCCAGCAGGGCCAAGAAGATCTTGGCCTTCACGTCCCCGAATCCCGGCAACCCCTTGATCCGCCGCAGCAGCTCGCTCCCGTCGGGGTCACCGGCCGTCCACAATCCGGCCGCGTCGCCGTCGTAGCGGTCCACGATGATCTGGGCCAGCGCCTGGATGCGCTTGGCCATCGACCCCGGAAAGCGGTGTATCGCAGGGGTTTGCGAGCACAACGCGGCGAACTTGTCCGGGTCGTAGTCCGCGATTTCGGCGGCCGAAAGATCCGGGAAGCTGCCCATCCGCTCGGCGATCTTCTTCGGTCCGGCGAACGCCGTCTCGAAGGGAACCTGCTGATCCAGAACCATCCCGATGAGCAACGCCAACGGGCTCTCGTCCAGCAGCCTGTCGGCCTCGGGATCCTGAGCGAGGCAGAGATTCACCGTCAACGATCTTCCTTTCGCGCAGGCACCCTGGGACCGCGGACGCTATTGGTCGCAAGATTACTCACCGCCGATCACCGCGTTATCGTGGCGTGGTGGTGGATGAGGCCAAGTTGGCACTGATGCTGGCCCGCGACGAACTGCATCAGCTCGTCACCGCTTATTGCCGAGCCGTCGACCGCGCCGACTACGCCGCCCTTCGCGGCCTGTATCACCCCGACGCGACGGACTCGCACGGCTCGTTTTCCGACGGCGGCGTCGAGCAGTTCATCGCGCAACTGCAAGCGGCCGAACCGTATGTGCTTGTCTCGCAACACAACATCACCACGACGAACTTCGTGGTGGACGGCGACACGGCCCGCGGCGAGATCTACTGCCTGGTGTTCCACACTTTCGCCGGCCCCGAACGCAACATCGACGTCATCATCGGCGGCCGGTACCTGGACAGCTACGCCAGGCACGAGGGCCGCTGGAAGTTCAGTCAACGCACCATCGTGGCGGATTGGGCCTACCAGAACGACCCGTCCCAAGTGAACTTCGCCCACCCCAGCACCCGGGGAAGCCTGCGCGGCCAACCCGGCCAAGCCGACCCGTCGGTCGGCCTGTTCACCGCGCCTTAAGGCTGAACCCGGCAAGGGAAACCGGCCGCCGCGGCACGGGGTCGTCAGCCGCTCTTGCGGCGAAATTCCCGGCGGTTGCCCACGGCGCCGTGCGCGCGCGTTTGCTTGCCGGCGCCGTCCTTGTGATCGGAGCCGCTCGCGGATTTCGCCATCTTGCGGTCCAGGGCTTCACGGAATTTGCGCTTGGTGTCGTCGTCCGACCCGGGCGACCCGGCCCCCGACGACTCCGACGGCTTTGAACCTTGCGGGGCATTCGATGCGGCCATAGGGGGAGCCTAGCCCGGGTGTGCCGAAACGGTTGGGCGGGCGGCGCGGCTAGCGCATGCCCGGCGGCATGCCATAGACATGCGAGATCGGCAGCGTCAGCAACACCCGCCGGTCGGTGACCATGGCTTGCCGGTATTCGTCCCAGTCCGGGTGCTCACCGGCGATGTTGCGGTACAACGCAATCAGCGCCTCCACGGTGTCGTCGTCGGGTGCGGCCGCCGGCGGCGTCAACTCGGCGGTGCCCTCGGCGACGGCATACGACCAGCCGTCGTCGGCGTCGACCAGGATCGAGGCCCGCGGGTCCCGACGCAGGTTGCGGGTCTTGGCGCGCGGCTCGGTGATCGACACCTGGATCACCACGTTGCGCGGGTCGAAGTGATAGCTCACGTTCGACAGCTGCGGCCGCCCGTCGCGCTTGATGGTGGCCAGCACCCCGAGGGAGTGTCCACTGATCAAGGCCAGCAATTTGTCGTCGAAGACTTGGCGTCCCATGACGAAAGCCTACGTCGCAGCGGGACGGGCGGCCCGGGATAGTCGTTGCGCGGCCGGCCTGGTGGAATCGGGGCATGACCCAGTACGCGGCGTTCCTGCGTGGCGTCAACGTCGGGGGCGTCAACCTCAAGATGGCCGAGGTGGCGGCCGCGCTGACCGACGCCGGGTTCACCCAGGTCCGGACCATCCTGGCCACCGGCAACGTGCTGCTGGAGTCGACCGCCGGGGTGTCGTCGGTGCGCAAGAAGGCCGAGGCCGCGTTGCGGGACCGGTTCGGCTACGACGCGTGGGTGCTGGCCTATGACATCGACACGGTGCGCGCCCTGGTCGACGCCTTTCCGTTCGAGCGCGAGGTCGACGGCTACCAGTCCTACGTCACGTTCGTCGCCGATAAGACAATGCTCGACGAGCTCGCCGCGCTGGCCGAGAAGGCGGGTGCCGACGAGAAGATCCGCCGCGGTGACGGCGTGATCTATTGGCAGGTCCCCAAGGGCGCCACGCTGGACAGCACCATCGGCAAGACGATGGGTAAGCCGCGGTACAAGTCGTCGACCACGACACGCAACCTGCGCACGCTGGACAAGGTGTTGTGCTGAGACGCTGAGGCTAAAGCGCCTGTGGGCCAAGGTCTTTCGACGCCCGCCTTACTCGTCGGGCACCGCTTCGATGTAGCGCACCGCGTCGGCTTTGTCCAACCCCAGTCCGCGTGCGACGCGGACGTATTCGCGGGCCGCGGCCGCCATCGCGGCGTCGGTCGGGTCGTAGCGCGCGATGAAAGTGCCGAAGCGGCCCCGGGTTTCGATGATGGCGGAGGTTTCCAGCTCGCGGTAGGCGCGCGCCACGGTGTTGACGGCGACGCCGAGCTGGCCGGCCAGATCGCGCACCGTGGGCAGGCGCGTGCCGGGCGGCAACGCGCCCTCCCGAACTCCCTCGATGACCTGCGTGCGCAGCTGGTCGAACAACGGCTTTCCCGCCTTCATGTCGACCTTCAACCAGTCACCGAGCTCCACCCGTTCAGTATCCCCCACCCCCGGCTATCTTGGTGGGATGCGAGTAGCGGTGCTCAGCGGCGCGGGAATCTCCGCGGAGAGCGGTGTGCCGACCTTTCGCGATGACCAGAACGGATTGTGGGCCCGCTTCGACCCTTACGAGCTGTCCAGCACGCAGGGCTGGCGCGACAATCCGCAGCGGGTATGGGGCTGGTATCTGTGGCGCCACTATCTGGTCGCCGATGTCCAACCGAACGCGGGTCATCGAGCCATCGCCGCCTGGCAGGACGACGCCCAGGTCAGCGTCATCACCCAGAACGTCGACGACCTGCACGAGCGCGCGGGCAGCCGGTCGGTGCATCACCTACACGGCAGTCTGTTCGAATTCCGTTGCGCGAGTTGCGGTATGGCCTACTCCGGGGCGCTGCCCGCGATGACCGAACCGGCGCTGGAGGTAGAACCCCCGGTGTGCCGCTGCGGCGGCCTGATCAGACCCGACATCGTGTGGTTCGGCGAACAGTTGCCCGACGAGCCGTGGCGGCGCGCGGTCGAGGCGACCGAGGCCGCCGACGTGATGGTGGTGGTCGGCACCTCGGCGATCGTGTATCCGGCGGCCGGGCTGGCCGAGTTGGCGCTGTCGCGCGGCACCGCCGTCATCGAGGTCAATCCCGAGGTCACTCCGCTGTCGGGCAGCGTGACGATCAGCATGCGCGAGACGGCCAGCCAGGCGCTGCCCGGGTTGTTGCAGCGGCTACCGGCCCTGTTGAACTGATCGGGCCGGCCGGTCAGGGGCGGCGCGCGCGGCCGAGCAGTAACTCCGAGACCGGCATCGGCGCCCAGGCCGGCAACGTGAACTCCCGCCGCGACGTATCGACTTCGAAGCCCGCCTCGACGATCGAGCGCTCGGTGTCCCGATGGGTGTGGCAGTTGCCGAACAGCCGCGGCCACACCGTCGCATCGACGAAACGCTGAAAGCGGCCCCGCGCACCGGCACTGGCGATGTGCTCCAGATAGCGCAGCTCCCCGCCCGGCCGCAACAGCGAAAACAGCCGCCGCAGAACGCTTTCGGGATCGCGGACCGAGCACAACACCAGCGAGCACACCACCGCGTCGAACGGCTCGGCGCCGCTGAACGCCTCGACCGTCTCGGCGGTGACGACAACGCGGAGGGGAACGGCCTGCGCCGCGGCGCGGGCCTGCGCGGCCAGCCGCGGTTCGGGTTCCACCGCGATCACCTCGTCGACCGAGTCCGGGTAGTGCGGAAAGTTGGTGCCGATGCCCGCGCCGACTTCGAGCACGCGACCCGACAGGCCGGCCAGATTCTCCCGACGCATCGCCCGGATCGCCTCGGCTTCATGGGTGGCGACGACCGGCCAGACCCGCGCGAAGAAGGGGTTGTCGACCACCGTTGTCATACCGTTGTGAACCTTCCGACTCGCTTGCGCCCCACAATAGGTTCCCCACGACCCGACGGTCGGCGTTAACCGATATTGGGTACCGGCTCGGCAACCACCGGCGCCGGGAGCTCGACGCGATCCGGCACCGGCCCGAGATGATCCCCGGGTTCGGCGGCCGCTCCCTCGCTGATGCCGAACCGGTCGTGCAGCCACGCTAGGGGCCTGGGCGCCCACCAATTCCACCGGCCCATCACGTGCATGAAGGCCGGCACGACCACCATCCGCACCAGGGTGGCGTCGGCGAACACCGCGAGCGTCAGGCCGAGGCCGAACATCCGCATGAACGAGACGTGCGCCGCGATCAGGGCGGCGAAGGACATCGACATCACCAACGCGGCCGCGGTGATCACCCGGCCGGTGCGGGCGACGCCGAGCGCCACGCTTTCGTCGTTGGCGGCGTGGGCCTGTTTCGCGGTCGGCCTCGCTGGCCGGGCGGCGCCGGACGCCAGCCAGTATTCGCGGATCCGGGAGAGCAGGAAGACCTCGTAGTCCATGGACAGCCCGAAGGCGATGCAGAACAGCAGCACCGGCATGTTGGCCACCAGCGTCCCGCTGGGCGTGGTGCCGAGCGCGCCGAGATGGCCCTCCTGGAAGATCCACACCAGCGCGCCAAACGCCGCCGTCAACGACAGGAAGTTGCAGGCCAGCGCCTTGGCCGGCAGCAGCACGCTGCCGGTGAGCAGGAACAGCAACACAAAGGTGATCGCCGCCATCAGCCCGAGCACCAGCGGCAGCCGGTCGGTCACGGCGTCGACGCTGTCACGGTTGACCTGTGCCACCCCGCCCATCTCGACGGATCGGCCCGCGGGTCGGGGCACCTCGTGCAGCCGCCGGAGCTGGGCGTCGTTCGCCGTCGAGAACAGCGGCGCGGTGCTGCTGACGGTCAGAAAGGCGCTGCCGCCGGCCAGCCCGGTGGGCCCGGCCGGCGGTCCCACCCGGTTGCCCGCGGCGAAGGTGCCGCCGGGGGCGGACACCGACGACACGTCGGCGACCCGGGACAGGGCGGCGGCGTAGGAGTCGAGGTCCGTGGGGTTCAGGCCGATGGCGTCGGGGATGACGACGGGCACCGACGTCGCCGAGTCGTGCGCGAAGTCGTTGCGCAGCCGATCACCGACCTGATGCGCCGACGCCGACCGCGGCAGCACCCGGTCATCGGGGAAACCCCAGGTCACACGCAAGAACGGGTATCCGAGCAGCAACAGCAGCGCGACGACGGTCAGCCCGATCGGGGCCCAGCGGCGCATCACGAACTTGGTGGACCGGTACCAGAACAGTTGCTCGACGGGCTTGTGCACCGGTTCCGGGCCCTTCTTCTTAAGCAGCGTTCGCCGCAAGAACCGGCGCACGTCGAACGCGTCCAGTCGCGGACCCAACAGCACGATCGCGGCCGGGGTGAGCACGATCGAGGCGGCCGCGACGAAGGCGACGGTGGCCACGCCGGCGTAGGCGAACGACTTGAGGAAGTACATCGGGAACGCCACCGTCGCCGACATCGACAACGCCACGGTGACCGCGGAGAACAGCACGGTGCGCCCGGAGGTGGCCATGGTCCGGATGAGCGCTTGCTCCCGGTCGTGGCCCTCGGCCAATTCGTCGCGGTAGCGGCTGACGATCAGCAGGGTGTAGTCGATCGCCAGGGCCAGGCCAAGGGCGGTGCTCAGGTTGAGGGCGAAGATCGACACTTCGGTGTTGAAGGTGATGAGGCGCAGCACCGACATCGAACCGACGACGGCCAACGCGCCCAGCGCCATCGGTAACGCCGCGGCCAGCAGCCCGCCGAACACCCAGATCAGCACCAGGAAGCTCAGCGGCAGCGCGATCATCTCCATGACCAGCAGGTCGGCCTGGTTCTGCGTGTTGATCTGCGCGTACTGCATCGCCGCGCCGCCGGCGCGGACGGTGACGCCGTCGCGGTCGTGGATGTATTGGTCGGCCAGGGTCTGGGCGTTGCTCTGCGCGTAGTTCTCGCCGCCTTTGAGGTTGACGACGACGAGCCCGGACTTGCCGTCGCGGCTCATCAGGTCGGCCGCGGCCTGGGGCGGGGCGGTCCACGGCGAGGAGACGTTGTAGACCAGCGGGGACCGTTGCAGCTGGTCGACGAGGTCGGTGCCCACCTTGCGGGCCTGCTCGCTATCGCTGCCGCCCGGGGCGGTCACCAGGATCAGCACCTGCTGGCCGCTCTGGCCGAATTTGTCGCTCAACACGCCGATGGCGTGGGCCGACTCGGAGTCGGGGTCCTGGAAACCGCCCGGCGACAGGCTCTTGGCGACGGGGACGCCGAAGATCGCGGCGGCGATGAAGACCAGGACGCCGATCGCGAGGATGCGGCGGGGCGCCCTGATGGCGACTCGGGCGATCTTCTGCAGCATTTCGAGCCCTTCCGCTGCCGGTGCCCCGTTGCGCTGGCCGCTGGCTTACCGGCGACAACGTAACAAACGCTAATTTCCACGCGTCAAACAGTGTTCTGCCCTAAACACGGAAGCGACCGGCTGAACCGTTCAATGCCGCGTTTTAAACCGCGCCGACAGTAAGAGTCCGGCCAGAAAAATGTGCCGTAACTAAGCAGCTCACGGGCCAAATCGTGGCGCAGCCGCCGGTCAACCTACCCGCCGGTAAATTGCCAAGATTTTCCGAATCGTGACTCAAAGATTCCTTAATGGTGGCCCATACGCTCAGTGTCATGTGGATCGACGACACAAGTGCCGACGTCATCAAAGTTGACTTCGATGCCCTCTACCACGGCGACGTCCTGGTGGAAGGCGAGACCTCGGAGCAGTTCGACGAACTGCAAGCCGCGAGCTGAGGCCGACCATGAGCATGCTCGCACGCCTATTGATGGCCGAACCCAACGTCAGTCGATGGTTCCGTAAGTAATCATTGAGCCTGATAATGAAAGCCCCCCGCCGATGCGGGGGGCTTTCGTCTTGCTGAACGGGTTGCGGCTCAGCGGGGCGCCATGCGAATGGCGCCGTCCAGGCGGATGACTTCGCCGTTGAGCATCGGGTTTTCGACGATGTGGACGGCCAGCGCGCCGTACTCGTCCGGGTCACCCAGCCGGGCAGGGTGGGGCACCTGCTTGCCCAGCGACTTCTGCGCCTCCTCGGGCAGCGAGCCCAGCAGCGGAGTCTTGAACAGCCCCGGCGCGATCGTCACCACGCGGATGAGCTCGCGGGACAGGTCGCGCGCGATCGGCAGGGTCATCCCGACCACGCCGCCCTTGGACGCCGAGTAGGCGGCCTGGCCGATCTGGCCTTCGAACGCGGCGACCGACGCGGTGTTGATGATGACGCCACGCTCCGGGCTTGCTTCGGGACCGACGGGCTCGGACTTGGCGATGCGCTCGGCGGCGAGGCGCAGCACGTTAAAGGTGCCGATCAGGTTGACCCCGACGACCTTCTTGAAGCCGTCCAGCGGGAACGGGCCGTCCTTGGACAGCGTCTTGATGGCGTTGCCGATGCCGGCGCAGTTGACGTTGATGCGCAGCGTGCCCATCGATTCGGCGGCGTCCAGCGCCTTGCCGACGGCGGCCTCGTCGGTGACGTCGGCCTCGACGAAGCGCGCGCGCTCCCCCAGCTCGCGGACCGCTTCTTCGCCGCGCAGGTCGATAACCACCACCTGGGCACCGCGGTCGAGCAGTCGCTTGGTGGTGGCCAGGCCCAGACCTGAGGCACCCCCGGTGACGACGGCGACGGCGTCTTTGATCTCCATTCGAGTCCTTCCCTGATTCCCTGGATTCCAGCCAACTGGTTGGTTGGGACTATACCCAGTCGTTGAGTACCGCTTCGGCGTCGGTCACCGGCGCCGCGGGTCGCGGTGTCTCCGGCGCGGTGCGGGAGAACCGCGGCGCCGGCAGCGGCTGCAGGCCGCCGTTCACCTCGTAGAAGGTGTTCCGCTCGGTGATGTGCGGCTCGGTCTGCACCTCGCCGAAGGCCAGCACCGGTGTCACGCACGCGTCGGAGTCGGCGAACACCTTGGCCCAGTGGTCGCGGTCCTGACTGGCGAACTTTTCGGTCAGCGCGGCCCGCAGTTCGGGCCAGCGGCCGACGTCGTTCTGCCCGGGCAGGTCGGCGCCGTCCAGGCCGAGCCCGGTCAGCATGGCGGCGTAGAACTGCGGCTCGATGGCGCCGACCGCGACGTAGCGACCGTCGGCGCACTCGTAGGTGTCGTAATAGGGTGCGCCGCCGTCGAGCAGGTTGGTGCCGCGCGCGTCGGTCCACATGCCCGAGGCCCGCATCTGCCACATCATCTGGACCAGCACGCTGGAGCCGTCGACCATCGCGGCGTCGACGACCTGCCCCTTGCCCGAGGTCTGGCGTTCCCACAGCGCGGACAGAATGCCGAGCAGCAAGAACATCGAACCGCCGCCGAAGTCACCGACCAGGTTCAGCGGCGGGACCGGCCGTTCGTTGGCCCGGCCGATGGAGTGCAGGATGCCGTTCAGCGAGATGTAGTTGATGTCGTGACCCGCCTGCTGGCTGCGCGGGCCGGTCTGGCCCCAGCCGGTCATCCGCGCGTACACCAGCCGGTCGTTGACCTTCGCGCAGTCGTCGGGGCCCAGGCCGAGCCGCTCGGTGACGCCCGGGCGGTAGCCCTCGATCAGCACGTCGGCCTTGGCGATCAGCTTGAGGACGAGGTCGCGGCCTTCGTCGGATTTCAGGTCGGCGGTCACCACCCGCCGGTTGCGCATCATGGCGTCCTTCGCCACGCCCCCGGGACCCGACGAGGGACGGTCGATGCGCACCACGTCGGCGCCCAGGTCCCCGAGGATCATCGCGGCGTGTGGGCCGGGGCCGATGCCGGCCAGCTCGACAACACGCAGTCCCTTCAACGGTCCAGCCACGATCCACCGACCTTTCGTCCGCTCTGACGCCGTTCGCTACCAAACAACCGGTCGTTCGACATCTTCGCAGCCGTGCCGGAGGGCCGCGCACCCCGGTCACTTATGGTGAGCCCATGCCTTCATCCGCGATTGCCACCCTCGCCCCCGTCGCAGGCCTTGACGTCACGCTGTCCGACGGCGTGTTGTCGGTGACCATCAACCGGCCCGACAGCCTGAACTCGCTGACCATTCCGGTGATCACCGGCATCGCGGACGCGTTGGAGCACGCGGCCACCGACCCCGAGGTCAAGGTGGTGCGCATCGGTGGCGCCGGACGCGGCTTCAGCTCCGGTGCGGGCATCAGCGCCGAAGACGTCTCCGACGGCGGCGGCGTCCCGCCGGACGAGATCATCCTCGAGATCAACCGGCTGGTGCGCGCGATCACCGCGCTGCCGCACCCGGTGGTCGCCGTCGTTCAGGGACCCGCGGCGGGCGTCGGCGTCTCCATCGCCCTGGCCTGTGACGTCGTATTGGCTTCGGAGAGCGCCTTTTTCATGCTCGCCTTCACCAAGATCGGGTTGATGCCCGACGGCGGAGCGTCGGCGTTGGTGGCGGCCGCGATCGGCCGCATCCGGGCCATGCAGATGGCGCTGCTTCCGGAACGGTTGACGGCCGCCGAGGCGTTGTCGTGGGGGCTGGTCACCGCGGTCTATCCGGCCGGCGATTTCGACGCCGAGGTGGACAAGGTCATCGCCCGGCTGCTGGGTGGTCCGGCGGTGGCCTTCGCCAAGACCAAGCTGGCCATCAACGCGGCCACGCTGACCCAGTTGGACCCGGCCCTGCAGCGCGAGTTCGACGGGCAGTCGGTGCTGCTAAAATCCCCCGACTTCGTCGAGGGCGCAACGGCCTTCCAGCAGCGGCGCGCCGCCAACTTCACCGACCGCTAAGTTGTGGCGCTGATCGACCGCAACGCTTAATCCCCCGGCGATGCGGTAATCCTCCCCGTCAGACTCGCTGACGAACGACGGAGGATCGATGCCCGAACAGGTGCGGTGCCTGGTGACCGGAGCGACCGGCTACATCGGCGGGCGCCTGGTGCCCCGGCTGCTGGACGAGGGGCATCGCGTCCGTGCGCTGGCGCGCAACCCCGACAAGCTGGCGCAGGTGCCGTGGCGACAACAGGCGGAGGTCGCGCGCGGGGACCTCGCTGACGTCGATTCACTGACCGCCGCGTTCGACGGCATCGACGTGGTGTACTACCTCGTCCATTCGATGGGCAGCTCCAAGGATTTCGCCGCCGAGGAAACCCGCGCCGCCGGCAACGTCGTGACGGCCGCGCGGCGCGCCGGGGTGCGGCGCGTGGTGTACCTGAGCGGGCTGCATCCCGAAAAGAGTGATCTCTCACCGCATCTCGCGTCGCGCAAGGCGGTCGGGGACGTGCTGATCGACTCTGGCATCGAGACCGTCGTGTTGCAGGCCGGGGTGGTCATCGGCTCAGGGTCGGCGTCGTTCGAGATGATCAGGCACCTCACCGACCGGTTACCGGTGATGACCACGCCGAAATGGGTGCACAACAAGATCCAGCCGATCGCGGTGCGCGACGTGCTGTACTACCTGGCCGCCGCGGCGACCGCCCCGGTCCCGACGTCGCGCACCTGGGATATCGGCGGCCCCGACGTGCTGGAATACGGCGACATGATGCGGGTCTACGCCGAGGTCGCGGGGCTGGGCAGGCGCTACCTGTTCGTGCTGCCGTTCCTGACCCCGACGATCGCCAGCCTCTGGGTGGGCACCGTGACCCCGATTCCGTCCGGGCTGGCGCGACCGCTGGTCGAATCGCTGGAATGCGATGCGGTGATGCGCAATTCGGACATCGACGGCGTCATCGCGCCGCCGCCGGGCGGGCTAACGGGTTACCGTCGCGCGGTCGAGCTGGCGCTGCACCGCGCCAGCCGTGGCCTGCCCGATGCGTCCTGGTCGTCGCTGCGGTCCGAGCCGGCCGACCCGCTGCCGACGGACCCGAACTGGGCAGGCGAGATCGTCTACACCGATGTTCGAACCGCCACGACCGCCGCCGACCCGGGCGCGCTCTGGTCGGCGGTGGAGGACGTCGTGAACTCGCGCGCCGCCGACTGGCAGGTCGAGGAGCGCACGGCGGGCACCCTGCTGCGGCTGCGCTCCACCAAGCGAGCTCCGGGACGCGAGTGGCTCGAGATTGCGATCACCGGCCAAGACGGCCGCGGCGCCCGTTATACCCAGCGATCTACTTTTTTGCCCAGGGGCCTGCCCGGGCGGGTGTACTGGCTGTGCGTTCGGCCCGCCCATTCCACCGCGACGCGCGCTTTTGCCCGCGACGTCGTCGCGTCCGCGGGTAGCGAGGTCAGACACCGAACATCGGGGGCAGCACGAGAACCATGATCAGCCCCCACACCAAATGGGTGAGCATCGGGGCCAGGACGCCCCCGGTGGCCCGGCGCTCGAACGCGCACACCGTTCCCAAGATGATCGCGGCGAAGCCGAGCATCGGGTTGCCGCTGGCCAGCGTCGCGCACGTATAGAGGACGGTCGAGATCACCACGGGGTGATATCGGCCCAGTGCGGTGTAGAGCGCCCCGCGAAAGAAGACTTCCTCCGCGACGCCGTTGATCAGCGTGATCGCCACGATCACCGGATACCACCCGTGGTGGGCGTAGAGCAGTACCCGGGTGATCAACTCCGCCACGGGAGTGATCTGCCGAACGATCA
The DNA here is from genome assembly GCF_001673615.1 of Mycobacterium sp. 1245499.0. NCBI lineage: Bacteria > Bacillati > Actinomycetota > Actinomycetes > Mycobacteriales > Mycobacteriaceae > Mycobacterium > Mycobacterium sp. 1245499.0. Next base: position 21,163 of record NZ_LZMG01000394.1, on the reverse strand, counting down.
GCCCGCCTACGATGAACGCCCCACCCACCAGCAGGCCGACCCCGGTGCCGGTGATGACCGGCCGCTGGTTTCGGCCCCGCCAGCAGATGCCGCCCAGATGCAGCGGGCCGGAGACCAACGCTCCCGCGGTCCACACCGCCGCCAGCACCAGCGTCAGCCAGTAAAAGCTTGCATCCCCCGGATGGCGCCGCAACGAGAACCCGAGCACGCCGGCCCCGATGACCACCGTGATGGCCACGATGACCCGCCGGCGCCGCACCACCCCGGGCGATTCATTATGTGGCACAGCCACATTGGTGATCGCACGCCGGACCTCGGTGAGGACGTCGGTGTGGTACGGGCTCGTCGACTGGCTCATGCGGGACGCACCTTCGGGGTCAGGGCAATCAGGAGGTCGAGGCCGGTGCGCACCGCTCCGGCCACCGGGCCGGGGACCCTGTTCACCAGCCCCAGGGTCGGCCGCACGACGGATGGGGTGACCCGACGGGCGAGCCGGCGGATGCGCAGCGCGTCGCCACCCGCCCAGGCGGGATCGGTATTGGCGAGGTGGTGCGGGTCGGCCAGCGCATTGACCGGACGCGGCCGGTGCTTGTACTGGCCGGCCAGGGCCAGGGCCATGGATTCGTCGATGCCCAGCAGGCCCCCGGGCGGGTCGGGAACCCGATCGCGCAGGCCGCTGGCGGAGGCCACCATCGGGTGGTCCAGCGATTCGACCAGATCCCCCGCCAGCCCGTGCGGCACCGGCAGCGCGACGCCGGTGATCAGCGACGCCAAGGTGGTGTCGATCCTGCCGACCGGCAGTCCGGTGTGCCAGCGCCCGGAGACGCGCGCGTACGCCTTGAGCAGGTCGCGGTAGGACGTGGTCTCGGGGCCGGCGATGTCGTATGCCCCGGCGGGCACCAGGTCCCGGTCGGCCGCGGCGACGAGGTAGTGCAGCACGTCGCGGATGGAGATGGGGTCGATCGGGTTGTCCATCCAGCTCGGGATGGGGATCAGCGGAAACCGGTCGCCGACGTAGCGCATCATCTCGAACGACGTCGAGCCGGCGCCGATGATGATCGCCGCGCCCAGCCACACCAGCTCCGGGCCGTCCGGGAGGGTGAGCGCCTCGGCCACCTCGGCCCGGCTGGTCAAGTGCTCGGACAGGTCTTCGTCGGCGGGCACGAAGCCGCCCAGGTAGACGATGCGCCGCAGCCCGGCGTCGCGAGCCGCCGCCGCGAAATTCGCCGCCGCGGTTTTGTCCGCATCGCGAAAACCCGGCTGACCGATCGCGTGCACCAGGTAATACGCCACGTCGACGGGCCCGCAGCCGGCGAACGCCGACGCCAGCGACGCAGGGTCGGCGGCATCCAGTTTCACCGGCGTGACGTCGTCGAACCAGCCGAAGCGCTTGAGCCGCGCCGGGTTTCGAGTCGCGGCCGCCACCTGATGCTGATCGGCCAGCAGCGCGGTGACCAGGCGTGATCCCACATAACCGGTGGCACCGGTGACCAGAGCCCGCATACCCCGACCCTAACCGGACCACGTCGCGCGCCGCTCGAGGCGTGCGCAGGAGTCGGACGATTGCGCCAAGCGGGCCACCCGCGCGGTGTTCAGTTGAACCGGCGGCGCCGCGGCACCGTCACCTGTACATGGACCATGGGGGAAGCCGTGAATTCGCCGGCTCGTCGGGCATCGCGCAGAGAAATCCGTCCATTGCCGGCGTTGCGGTGAAGTTTCCACCCAATCGCTATACCCAAAGCGAAGCCATCTGCGCGCTCACCGACATCGCCGGTCCGGACTTTCGCCGTTTCGCGTCGAGCAGCGGGGTGGAGTTCCGCAACACCGCGTTGCGGCTGCCGCGCTATCGCGAGCTGAGCGGGTTCACCGAGGCCAACGACGCCTATCTCGAGGTCGCGCTGGATCTGGGCGAGCAGGCGCTGGTGGCCGCGCTGGATGAGGCCAAGGTCAAGCCATCGGAGCTCGACATCGTGTTTTCCACGACGGTCACCGGGCTGGCGGTTCCCACGCTGGAGGCGCGGCTGGCGACGCGGGTCGGGCTGCGCCCCGACGTCAAGCGTGTCCCGCTGTTCGGCCTGGGGTGTGTGGCCGGTGCGGCGGGCGTGGCGCGCATGCACGACTACCTGCGCGCCTTCCCCGATCACACGGCCGCGCTGCTCGCGGTGGAGCTGTGCTCGCTGACCGTTCAACGCCAGGACAGGTCGGTCGCCAATCTCGTCGCCACCAGCCTGTTCGGGGACGGGGCGGCGGTGGTGATCACCGAGGGCGCCAACCGCGCCGGCCGCGAACACACCGGTCCCCGCGTGCTGGCCACCCGCAGCCACCTCTATCCCGATACCGAGGAGATCATGGGCTGGAAGATCGGCGCCGACGGCTTCCGGATCGTGCTGTCCGCCGACGTCGCCACCATCGCAGAGAAGTATCTGGGCGACGACGTCCGCGATTTCCTCGCCGACCACGGGCTAACCCCGCGCGATGTGACGACCTGGGTGTGCCACCCGGGCGGCCCGCGGGTGATAGAGACCGTCGAGAGCGTCCTGGACCTTCCCCCGGCCGCTCTCGACCACACACGAAACTCGTTGCGCGAGAACGGCAATCTGTCGTCGGTCTCGGTGCTCGACGTGCTCGCGGCCAACCTCGCCGATCCGCCCCCGCCCGGCTCGATGGGGTTGATGATCGCGATGGGCCCGGCGTTCTGCTCCGAGCTGGTGCTGCTGGCCTGGTAGAGCTGGTAAAGACTGTAGCCATGTATTACCTGCTGGTGCTGGCGGTCGGGCTGGAGCGCGTGGCGGAGCTGGTGGTGTCCACCCGCAATGCGCGATGGTCGTTTACGCAGGGCGCCAAGGAGTTTGGCCGGTCCCACTATCCGGTGATGGTGACCATTCACACCGCGTTGCTGGTCGGCTGCCTCGTCGAGCCGTGGGCGCTGCACCGGCCCTTCATCGCGTGGCTGGGCTGGCCGATGCTGGCGGTGGTGGTGGCCAGCCAGGCGCTGCGCTGGTGGTGCATCTCGACGCTGGGCCGGCGATGGAACACCCGCGTGATCGTGCTGCCGCAGGCGCCGCTGGTGCGTCAGGGTCCCTACCGCTGGCTGCACCACCCGAACTATGTTGCAGTGGTGGCCGAAGGCTTGGCACTGCCGCTGGTGCACACGGCGTGGCTGACCGCGGCGCTGTTCACGCTGGCCAACGCCGCGTTGCTCAGGGTGCGTCTACAGGTGGAGAACTCGGCGTTGGGCTACACGTGAGCGATTACGACGCGGACCTGTTGGTCGTCGGCGGCGGCCCGGGCGGGCTGGCGACGGCGTTACACGCTCGCCGCCAAGGACTTTCGGTGATCGTGGCCGAACCGCGCGACGGGCCCATCGACAAGGCGTGTGGCGAGGGGTTGATGCCGGGCGGCTTGGCCGAATTGACCTCGCTGGGCGTGGATCCCGTCGGCATGCCCTTTCACGGGATCGCGTACGTGAGTGAGCGGCGGCGAGCGCAGGCGCAATTTCGTGGCGGGCCGGGGCGCGGCGTCCGCCGCACGACGTTGCACGCGGCGCTGGCCGCGCGCGCCAAGGAGCAGGACACCGACTGGATCCGCGCGCGGGTGACGAAGGTGGCGCAGGACGCCCACGGCGTGTCGGCCGCCGGCGTGCGCGCGAAATGGTTGGTGGCCGCCGACGGGCTGCATTCACAGGTGCGTCGCGCCGTCGGAATCACCGCGACCGCGGGGACGCCGCGGCGCTACGGCGTGCGTTGGCACTACCGGGTACCGGCCTGGTCGGAATTCGTCGAGGTGCACTGGTCGCGCTGGGGCGAGGCGTACGTGACACCGGTCGAGCCCGACCTGGTCGGGGTGGCCATCCTGTCGCGCGGCCGGCCCGACCCGGCGTGGTTCCCGCGGCTGGCCCGCCAGCTGCACGGCGCCGAGCCCGGGCAGCCCCGCGGCTGCGGACCCTTGCGGCAGGTGGTCTCGCGCCGGGTGGCGGGGCGCGTGCTGCTGGTCGGGGACGCGGCCGGCTACGAGGACGCGCTCACCGGCGAGGGCATCAGCCTGGCGTTCAAGCAGTCCGCCGCGGCGGTCGACGCCATCGTGAACGAGAGGCCGGCCGCGTACGAGATGGCGTGGCACCGGATCACCCGCGATTACCGGCTGCTCACCCGCGCGCTGGTGCTGGCCAGCACGCCGCGGGCGGTGCGCCGCGCGGTCGTCCCGACCTGCGCGCTGCTACCCGCGGTGTTCGGCCGCGGGGTCAACATCCTCGCGCATTAGCGCTGATACCGCGCCGGCACTAGCGCGCCTTCCAGACCGGCTCCCGCTTCTCGGCGAACGCCAGCGGCCCCTCTTTGGCGTCCTCGGACCTGAGCAGCGCCTTCATCTCGCGAATGGTGCGCTCCCAGCCCGGTTCGTCACCGACGACGACACCGTCGTCGACTCCGTAGGCCACCCGCTTGCTGGCCTGCACCGACAGCGGCGCGTTGACGGTGACGCGCTCGGCCAGGGCGAGCGCGGCGTCCAGCACGGAGCCCGGCGCGACGACCTCGTTGATCAGGCCCCATTCGCAGGCGGCGGCCGCGGGCAGCGGTTCGCCGGTCAGCAGCAGCCGCATCGCCACCTTGCGGGGCAACTGCTCGACGATGCGGAACACACCGCCCGCGGCGGCGATCAGGCCGCGCTTGACCTCGGGCAAACCGAACTGCGCGCGTTCGTCGGCCACCACCAGATCGCTGGCCAGCGCCAGCTCGGTGCCACCGCCCAGGGCGGTACCGTTCACCGCCGCGATCGTGGGCTTGTCGATGAAGTGGTGCACGTATCCGGCGAAGCCCCATTCGGGATGGTCCGGGTGATACAGGTTCTCCCGGCGCGCGATCGCCTTGAGGTCGGCCCCGGCGCAGAACGATTTGTCGCCGGCGCCGGTGACCACCACCGCCCGCACCTCGGGGTCGTGCTGCGCCTCTTCGAGCGCATCCCCGAGGCCGATGCTGACGGCGGCGTTCACCGCGTTGCGGGCTTCCGGCCGGTTGATGGTTATCACCATCACGTTGCCCCGACGCTCGGCCAGGGCCCCCGGCGGCTGGGTCACAACAGTTCCACGATGGTGGCGTTGGCCTGGCCGCCACCTTCACACATGGTCTGCAGCCCGTACTGGATTCCCTTGTCCCGCATGTGATACAGCAGGGTGGTCATGATCCGGGCACCGGATCCGCCGAGCGGGTGGCCCAGCGCGATGGCGCCACCGTTGGGGTTGAGCTTGCTCTCGTCGGCGCCGATGTCCTTGAGCCAGGCCAGCGGGACCGGCGCGAACGCCTCGTTGACCTCGTAGGCGCCGATCTCGCCGATGGACAGCCCGGACCGCTTGAGCACCTTCTGGGTGGCCGGGATGGGCGCGGTCAGCATGATCACCGGGTCGGCCCCGGCCAGCGTCGCGGTGTGCACCTTGGCGATCGGCTTGAGCCCCAGTTCCTTGGCCTTCTCGGCGGACATGAACAGGATCGCCGCCGAGCCGTCGGAGATCTGCGAGGAGTTGCCGGCGTGGATCACGCCGTCCTCCTTGAAGGCCGGCTTCAGCGAGGCCATCTTCTCCATCGGGGTGCCGCGGCGGATGCCTTCGTCCTTGAGCACCACGTTGCCGTCCTGATCCTTGATGCCCACGATCTGGTCATCGAAAGCTCCGGAATCCTGTGCGGCGGCAGCCTTTTCGTGCGAGTCGAGGCTGAACTGGTCCAGCGTGGTGCGGTCGAATCCCCACTGCTCGGCGATCATCTCCGCGCCGATGCCCTGGTTGGGGATCTGGCCTTGGTAGCGGTCCAGGAAGGCCTGGGGATACGGGCGCCCGCCGTTGGCCAGCGAGGCGCCCATCGGGGTCCGCGACATCGACTCGACACCACCGGCGACGACGACGTCGTAGTGTCCGGCGACCACGCCGGCGGCCGCGAAGTGGATGGACTGCTGGCTTGAACCGCACTGGCGGTCCACGGTCACGCCCGGGACGGTCTCGGGCCAGCCGGCGGTCAGCAGGGCGGTGCGGCCGATGTCGAGGGCCTGCTCGCCGGCCTGCATGACGCAGCCCCAGATGACGTCGTCGACCAGGGCCGGGTCGACGCCCGCCTTGTCGACCAGGCCGTTGAGCACCTGCGCGGAAAGATCCGCCGGGTGCACCCCGGACAATCCGCCGTTGCGCTTGCCGATCGGTGAACGCACTGCCTCGACGATGACGGCTTCAGCCATGGTCTTGTCTCCTTTGACACGTGGACTTCGAAAAGAATGGAGTCTTGCGTCGATTGTCAACCAAGGGGTTGGGCGGGTGGAGCCCGGGGGTGGTTCTGGCGCGAAGCCGGGCTCGGCGCGTGCCGCCGAACCAGAATTTTGTTCTCACGGCCGCGGGTGCAGGGCAATAATGGTCGGGTGAAGCGGCTCAACGGCATGGACGCGATGCTGCTGTACAGCGAGACGCCGAACCTACATACCCACACCTTGAAGGTGGCGATCGTCGACGCCGCAGCCTACGACGGCGAGGTCAGCTTCGACGTTTTCCGGCGCACGCTGCACCGGCGACTGCATCGGCTGGATCCGTTGCGCTACAAGCTGATCGACATCCCGTGGCGATTGCATCACCCGATGTGGTTGCAGAATTGCGAGGTCGACCTCGACTATCATGTGCGGCGCGTTCGGGTGCCCGCCCCGGGTGGCCGTCGGGAGCTCGACGGGGTGATCGGGCAGATTGCCGGGGTGCCACTGGACCGCGACCGTCCGTTGTGGGAGTTCCACTTCGCCGAAGGCTTGGCGGACAACAAGTTCGCGATCATCGGCAAGATGCACCACGCGCTGGCCGACGGCGTCGCCTCAGCCAATCTGCTGACCAGGCTCATGGATTTGACCGGCCCGGTGCAGGACGACCGGGACAACGACACCACGTGCAGTGCGCCCTCGACGGCGCGGCTGCTGCGTGCGGCCGCCGCGGATCATGCCCGGCAGGCCGCCGCGTTACCCGGGGTGATAGCCGAGGCGCTCGGCGGGGCGCGGCGGCTGCGCCGGCGCGCCCGGCAGCGCGGCAGCCAACCGGACCTCGCCCGGATGCTGCATGCGCCGCCGACTTTCCTCAACCATATCGTCTCTCCGGCAAGGACTTTCGCCACCGCGACGCTGTCGCTACCTCAGGTCAAACAGACCGGTAGGCAGCTGCAGATCACCATCAACGACATGGTGATGGCGATCGCGGCGGGCGCACTGCGCGAACTGCTCTTGCGCTACGACGGCAGCGCAAACCAGCCCCTGGTCGCCTCAGTCCCGGCCACTACGGACAGGTCGCCGCAGCGGATCAGCGGCAACGAGCTCGGGGGCATGGCGGTGTCGCTACCCACCCACATCGGCGATCCGCTGCGGCGCGTGCGCCTGACGTCCGTGGCAACGACGATCGCCAAGGAGAACAACGAGCTGTTCGGCCCGGAACTCTATGGCAAGTTGATCAGCTACCTGCCCGGCGCTGCCGCTCCCCTGGCGTTCCGATGGTTGGCCCGGCGGTACACCCGAAACAGGTTGTTCAATATTCCGATCTCCAACGTGGTGGGGCCGCGTGAGCGCGGCCGTTTCGCCGGCGCCCCGGTCAGCGAAATCTATTCCGCCGGACCGTTGATCACCGCCTGCGGGATCAACATCACCGTGTGGAGCTACGTCGATCAGCTGAACATATCGGTGATCGCCGACGACCGCACCCTCGGCGACCCCCATGAACTCACCGACGCCATGGTCGGCGCATTCCGCGAAATCCGCGCTGCCGCAGGGTTGGCCGATGACCTGGCGACCGTGCCGGGCGCGATGCCGCAAGCCACGGCGAAGCCCTAGCCCAGGACGGGAAAGCGTCGCTGGTGAGCCAGGCCGTCCAGGGCGGCCTGCATGACCGAACGGACATGCGCGTCGACGTCGGCGACGCCGGGCTGATCGCCGAACCGGGTGGCGACGTCGATCGGTTCGAGGACTTCGCTGACGATCTTGGTCGGCAACGGCAGGTTGGGCGGCACGAGCATGCTGAGCCCGAACGGAAACCCCACGGTGATGGGCAGAATGTCCGAGCGCCAGCGCGACAGGCCCAGCCGCTTGGCCAGCCACGTGCCGCGGGTGAGGAACAGCTGGCTTTCCTGGCCGCCGATGGAGACCACCGGCACGATCGGCACCCGCGCATCGATCGCCGCCCGGACGTACCCGGTGCGGCCGTTGAAGTCGATGACGTTCTCGGCCAGCGTCGGTCGATAGGCGTCATAGGTGCCGCCCGGAAACACCAGCACCACACCGCCGGACCGCAGCGCCCGCGCGGTGTTCGCGGAGGTGGCGCGAATGACGCCCAGCCGGGTCAGCCATCGCGACATCGGCCCGACGAACATCCCGTCATGGCCGAGCGTGTACAGCGGGCGTCGGTAGCCGAATCTTCGGTAGAACGCCGCCGCGAAGATCAGCACGTCGGGCGTGAGCATGCCGCCCGAGTGGTTGCCGACGATCAGGGCACCGCCACGAGGCGGCACCGATTCCAGCCCTCGCACCTCGAAGCGAAACCAGCGCCGCGCCAGGGGTTCTGCCGCGGTGACGAAGCGCTCGGTGAAGCCGGGATCCCACTCGCCGATTTGGTGGGAAGTCACGACATCGGGGTGAATTCGAGGTGCAGCTCGGACAGGCCCCGCATCTGCCAGGTCGGGTCGTAGGTGTAGCGACGGGCGTCCGGCGGCCCGTGCTCGGCCTCGGCGATCGCGATGTCCCCCATCCGGTCGAGTATGCGGTTCAACGAGATTCGCCCTTCCGCGCGGGCCAGCGGTGCGCCCGGGCACGAGTGATTGCCGCGACCGAAGGCCACATGCTCTCGCACGTTGGGCCGGTCGATGCGAAACTCGTCGGGCTGCTCGAACTTTCGCGCATCCCGATTGCTCGCACCGGGCAGCAACATGACGGTGCTTCCCGCCGGGACCTCGGTGTCACCGATCGACGTCGTCGTGCGCGCCATCCGGAAGTGACATTTGACCGGGCTTTCCATCCGCAGCGTCTCTTCGACGAAATTCGGTATGCGGCCGCGGTCTTCGCGGAGCAGCTTTTGTAACTCCGGGTTCTCCGCGAGCGTGCGGACGCCGAAGCTCAGCAGCTTCGTCGTGGTTTCCTGGCCGGCCGCGAATAGGAACGTCGCCAGCCGGACGACGTCGATGACATCGGGAGTCGAACCGTCGGGATACTTCGCCTGGGCCAGCTCGGTCAACACGTCTTCGCGCGGCGCTCGGCGGCGGTCGGTGATGTGCGTGGTGAATTTCTCGTCGAGGTATTCCAGCGGATTGTGCGCGCGCGTCACCGAATCGTCCTCCACGCCACCGGAGAACTTGCCCGAGAACACATCCCGAAACTCTTCGTGATCCTCGATGGGAACTCCCAGCAGGTCGGCGATGACCAGGCCGGAGAACGGCCGCGCGTACTGGTCGAGGAATTCGCAGCGGCCTGCGGATACGAACTCGTCGAGCTGCTCATCGGCGAGCCGCCACATGAAGTCTTCGTTCTCCTTGAGCCGCTTGGGGGTCAGGAGGCGGCTGAGCAGGCCTCGCGTCCTGGCGTGCTCCGGCGGGTCCTGCGTCACGATGTGTTCGCTCATCGGGATCTGCGACCGGTGCTGTTCGATCAGGCTGCCGATGTCGTCGCCCTCGGGCTCGAACGGCAGCCCCGAAAACGGGCCGGCGACCGAGACGCAGGACGAGAACGCCGGATCCTTGTAGACCGCGAGCGCTTCGGAGTGACCCGTTACGGCCAGGACGCCCTGCTCGGGTCGTGCCAGCACCGGGCACCGCGCGCGCAGGTGGTCGAAGTACGGGTACGGGTCGGGAATCAGGGACAGGTCGGTGAAGAAATCCACCGAATCGAATTCGTTCAACAGGACTCCTAGGCATCCAGGTAACCGCGCACCGACGTCAACCCGGGCGACGCGACCTCTCCAGCCAATCTAAGGCTGAACAAATATTAGGTCAAGCCGAGGAGCCCGAAAATGAGGACCAGAAACGGAGATTGCCGCCACGGTCGCGATCAAGCCGAAAATCGCGACCCTGACGGCAATCTCGCCGAAGGGGAACCTTGCTACACGGCCGGGTAGGCGACCGACTTGATCTCGGTGTACTGGTCGAATCCGGCCACACCGTTCTGGCGGCCCACACCGCTTTCCTTGTAGCCGCCGAACGGCGTGTCGGCACCGTACGGGGCGCCCCCGTTGACGCCCATGAAGCCGGCCTTGATGCGGCGGGTCACCGACAGCGCACGCTCGAGGGAGCCGGCAAACACGTTGCCGGCCAACCCGTACACGCTGTCGTTGGCGATCCGGATGGCGTCCTCTTCGTCGTCGAAAGGGATGACCGAGAGCACCGGGCCGAAGATCTCCTCCTGCGCGATGGTCATCTTGTTGTCGACATTGGTGAAAAGCGTTGGCCGGATGAAGTATCCCTTGTCGAAGCCCGTTTCCGCACCGGGGCCGCCGACCAGCGCCGTGGCGCCCTCTTCGACGCCCTTCTGGATGTAGCCCGTCACGCGGTCGAACTGCCGTTGCGAGATCACCGGCCCACACAACGTTCCCGGGTCCTGCGGGTCGCCGCATGTGACGTTCTCGTAGATGTTCTTCAGGATCTCCACGCCCTCGTCGTAGCGGGACCGCGGCAGCAGCAGCCGGGTGGGGTTCGCGCAACCCTGACCGGCGTGCATGCAGGGCGCGATGCCGACCATGCAGGCCGTCGCGAAGTCCGCGTCCTCCAAGACGATGGTGGCCGACTTGCCGCCGAGTTCGAGGAACAGCCGCTTCATCGTGGCGGCGCCCTTCTCCATGATCCGCTTGCCCACCACCGTCGAGCCGGTGAACGAGATCAGGTCGACCTTCGGCGACAGCGTCAGCTCCTCACCCACGAAGTGGTCCGAGGCGGTGACGACGTTGACCACGCCGGCGGGGATGTCGGTCTTCTCGGCGATGAGCCGGCCCAGCCGGTTCGCGTTGAACGGCGTGTTCGGTGCGGGCTTGAGCACCACCGTGTTGCCGGTGCCCAGCGCCTGGCCCAGCTTGTTGAGGGTGACCTCGAAGGGGAAGTTCCACGGCACGATCGCGCCGACGACGCCCACCGGTTCCCGCCACACCTTGCGGGTGGTCAGCGTGCCGGTCAGGCTGATCACCTTGTCGCCCAGGTCGGTTTCCCAGGCGTACTCGTCAATCAGCCGGGCCGGGTACTTCAGCCCGTCTTCCAGCGGCGCGTCCAGCTGAGGCCCGAAGGTGATGGCCCGCGGCGAGCCGACCTCGAGGATCAGCTCCTCGCGCAGCTCGTCGATCTCGGATTCGATCGCCTCGTGCAGCTGCAGCAGGCAGCGCTTGCGCAGCTCCTTGTTGGTCGACCAGTCGGTCTCGTCGAAGGCGCGCCGGGCGGCGTCGATGGCCCGATGCATGTCCTCCTTCGAGGCATCGGAAACCTCGCCGAGGGACTCTTCGGTCGCCGGGTTGATGTTGGTGAAGGTACCGGCCTGGCCCTCGACGAGCTTGCCGTCGATCATCATTTTCGGCTCGAAGCGGACCTTTACAGCCTCAGTCATATCTGTCACTCTCTTCTGAATCATGGAGGGGCTACGGAGAGCCTTACCGCAAACTAGCCGATTGGCAAGTTGCAGCCGCTGCGGGGCCGGTTATTGGGGGTCGAACAGCACCGGAACCGACGTCGGTGACCGGAAGACCTGGCCGCGGATGTGCGGGTCGTCCCCCTCGGGGTCCAGCCGAAGATTCGGCAGCCGGTCGAGCAGCAGGTTGATGGCCGTGCGCATCTCGAGGCGGGCCAGGTGCATGCCGAGGCAGACGTGCACGCCGTGCCCCCAGGCCAGATTCGGCCTCTGCTGCCGGTGGATGTTGAACGTGTCTGGATCGGGGTAGCGGTCCTCCTGCCGGTTGGCGGCGCCCAGCATCGGCATCACGCTCGACCCGGCCGGGATCGCGACTCCGCCGAGTTCGGTGTCGCGGGTGGCGACCCTGGTGATCGTCAACAGCGGCGGTTCCCACCGCACGCCCTCCTCGATGGCCTGCGGCAGCAGCGACCGGTCCGCGCGAATGGCGTCGAGCTGCCGGGGATCGGACAGCAGCGCGAGCAGGAGGTTGCCCAGCGCGCGGTAGGTGGTCTCCACTCCGGCGGGCAGCAGCAGCCGCAGGAAGGAATAGATCTCCTCGTCCTCGAGCTTCTCGCCGTCGATCTCCGCCTGGGCCAGCGCGCTGATCAGATCGTCCTTGGGTTCGGCACGGCGGGCCGCAAGGATGGGCGCGAAGTAGTCGCACAGCGCCGCCGATGCGGCGAGTCCGCGTTCCGGGTTCAGGATCCAACTCAGCAGCGAGATGGACCAGCGCTGGAACTGCGGGTAGTCCTCCTCGGGCAGCCCCAGCAGACCGGCGATGATCTGACTCGGATAGTCGAAGGTGAATTCCTTGACCAGGTCGGCCTTGCCGTTGGCCGCGAACTTGTCGATGAGGCCATTGGCCACGCGGCCGACCAGCTCGTCCTCCCAGCGCGCCAAGGCCTTCTGCGAGAACGCCTTTGACACCAGCGACCGCAGCCGCCCGTGGATCGGCTCGTCCATGCCGAGCATGACCCGCTCCCCCAGGACCGGGCCGAACGCCGCGATGACGGCCGCCGAGGAGAACGTCTCGTTATCGCGCAGCATCTGCTGGGCTTCCTCGTGGCGGTAGACGATGAAGACCGGCTTGGATTCCTCGTGCGGCATCCCGGAGGTGTCCAGGCGCTGGATCGGTTCCTCACGGCGCAGCCGGGCCAGCTCGGTGTACGGGTCGCGCACGTCCCCCGAGACCGCGTCGTCGAAGGCGCCGAAGTCTTCCAGATCGTCGAAAAGTTGTTCCATGATTGCCCCTTCAATCCCCTTGCTGTGCCGCGTTCTTCGATGACGAGAACCGCCCGGCCACCGCGGCCAAGCGCTGCAGTGCCGGTTGCGGAAGAACACGGGCGACGAACACCATCGCTTTTTGGCTTGTGGTCAGGGGCCACGCGCCGTCGCGCATCGAGCCCTGACGGGGTATGCCCAGCACGATCCGCGACATGTGGTGCATGCCCGCCGCCGGCAGAATCCTGTTGGCCACCAACAGCATCGAGGCATCCGGGCCGACGCCCCGCCGGCGGAACGCACCCCGATCCTCGATCGCCCTGAGCAGGCCGTCGGTGAACCGCTCGGGCGGGCGGGCCATCTTCATCGCGAAACGCCCGCGGCTGTTCATGGTGTTGTGCAGCCGGGCGTACGGGCCGCCGAAGTTGCGGTCATCGGTGGTGCCGGCGTCGGTGATGATCGCGGTGTCGTACGTGCCGGCCACCAGGACGGTGACGCCGAGGCCGAACGGCGCGATCTCGCACGCCATCGATTCCCCCCAGCGCTCCAGCGCCCCCTTGGCCGCCGAGTAGGGCGCGGTTGCGGGCTGGCCGCGCACCCCGGCGGCGCTGGAAACCAGGACGATTCGCCCCTGGCCCGCCGCCCGCATCGACGGCAACAACGCTTGGGTGAGCGTGACGGGGCCCAGGAGGCTGGTGGCCAGCATGCGCTGCCACAACGCCATATCGGTTTCCTCGACCATGCCGGCGGCCGAGATGCCCGCGTTGTGCACCAGCGCGTACGGTGCGCCCACGGCCTCTTCGATCGACTTGGCCGCCGCGGCGATCGACGCGTTGTCAGTCAGGTCGAGCTGGACGCCGATCAGCCGGTCGTCGTCGGGTGCGTCCAGGCCCTGATCCTCAATGGCCTTGCGCAGCAGCGGCATTGCCTGGTCGGGAGTGCGCATGGCCGCGACCACGCGCCATCCTTCCCGGTACATCCGCACCGCGGAGGCGAAGCCGAGTCCGCGGGATGCACCGGTGATGACGACGGCGCGCGGCTCAACCATGCCGGCTCGCCTTTTGATCCTGGACAGCGCAGGCGCCTTCGCCCGGCGGTGGAGGATCGACGTGGGGCCGACCGTTGGGTTCGCCGCTCGCCCACGTCGACCAGATGCCGACCGAGTAAGGGCCCTGGGCACCCGCCTTCTCGTAGAAGCCTTGCGGGTCATAGACTTTGGCCTCGGGATACGGCCACGGGCAGGCCACCGACGTGGCAGCGTGACTGGCCTTGATGGCCCAGAACCAGCCACCGTAGGCGAAGTACGACACGTTGATGATGAGGAACATCACCAGGAACGTGCCGAGCACCGGTCGCGTGGGGAACAACTTCGCTTTTGCGGCAAGCTTTTCCGCGACGGACTTACCGGTGTCGTCGCGATAGCACAGGATCGCCGCGGGGACCATCACGAAGCACACCGAGAACGACTCCCAGATCAGCGGGAACTGGAAGGTGGTGCCGGTGAACACCGATCCCCACGGGATCACCTGCGAGTAGATGTACATGCCCCAGTGGATCAGGATGTTTTCCAGGAAGGCATCGAAGATGAAACCGATCACCAGCGTGATCAGCCCCAGGCTGATCAGGGGATGCCGTGACACGTAACCGGTGGGCCCGTACTTCGCCTGCAACCTGCGCAGCAGCCAGACGGCCGGGAAGTAGGGGCCGAAGTAGAACATCACGTAACCGAAGACCACGAACGGTTCGACCGTCGGCGACAACGACACCAGCGGCCAGGATTCCGGCCAGTGCACGAGATCTGGGTTGTAGACCGCGAACGGCGACCAGTTCATGATCGGGTCCTGCCACACGATCAGCGTGGTACACAAGAACATCAGCATCACCGGGCTACCGGGATTGCGGCGCCAGCCCCTGATGAAGACGATCAACAGCACGATCAGCGCCACCACCGTGGCCCAGTCCAGGAAGCCGATGTAGTCCAGCCCGAACGTGAACTTCACCGGGCGCGGCCGGCCCTGCACGCCTGGGTTCGCGACGCGAGGGTCAAGGGCCACACGGCAATTCGCGATGAAGAACAACGCGAAGGCGGCCAGCGCCGCGCCGGCGATCCAACCGCCCCAGCTGCGCTTGCGCCCGCCCGGCGCGACGGGTTTGTCGTCCGTGGTCAGCGGGATGGATTGTTCTGTGGACATCAGTCTTCCTCTCCGAAGCGATCCACCAGGTGCGAGTTGATGCCGTCGGCGTCGAGGGTCCGCGCCACCAGATAGCCCGCACCCATCCAGGCGCGGCGCGTCCACTTGCCGAACGACACCCGGGTGCCGGGCGCGCCGGAAGCGGCGGGCATCATCTTGACCCGTTCCAACGCCTCTTTGACGCCGCGGGGACTCAACGGATGGGCGTCGGTGAACGCGCGCACCAACGTCGCGGCGACGTCGCGGTTGACCACGGTCACACAGAACTCGGGGCGACTGCCGTTGTACTTCGCCGCGTACCTGTCGAGGAAGTCCTGGCCGATCCGGTTCGCCTCGTCGTACTGGTCCACACCCGTCCAGCCCATGAATGCGTTCCACATGATCGGGTTGACCCAGGCGTTCTGCCACGCCGTCGTGGTGAAGCGGGGCGGGTCCCACCCGAGCGACTCGAGCGCCGGGTTGATGAACACGATGCCGAAGCCGAAGCCCAGGTGCACGATCGCCTCGGCCTTGGCCTCGTGCAGCGTTTGCACCGCGGCGTTGATGTCCTGGGCGGTCTGCGCGATGGGAACTTCGGCCACGATCCGAATGCCCTTGCGCCGGCAGGCACTTCGCAGGTTCTTCAGGTAGCTCTCCCCGATCAGGCTCTGCTCGACCAGCACGCCGATCTCGGCGAGTCCGCGCTTGGCGATGAGGTCGGCCAAAAAGATCGGCTCGTCGGTCATGGATCCCTGCGGGAAGGCGAAGGTCCACTCGCCCAGCCAGTCGTCGGTGCCGGTCACGCTGATCGCGGGGACCTTGAAGCGTTCCTCGATCGCTTCTCGCAACGGCACGCAGTTATCCGTGATATTCGGACCGAACACCACCAGACAGCCCTCGTCGACGAGTTCGCCATACGCATCGATCACCGCCTTGACCGAACCTTTGGGCAAACCCTCGACCTCGCGGTAGATCATCTGCACCGGCCGGTCCATCAGTCCCTCGGCGACGGCTTCTTCGAAGATGAGCTCGAAAGTCTGGGTGAAGGAGGCGAACAGATCCTCGGGAAAACCCGGCGGGAGCGTGAAGTCCATCAGGTAACCGACCTTGATGGGCTCTGCGCTGCTCTCGTAGGACATCCGACCTCCCAGGTGACAGAATCGCGCGCCGAATGGTAAACCTAATATTTGTTCAGACCCTAGCGGGGGCGGTATGCAGCGTCAATCATCGGACCCGCCGGACCCGTCCGGCGCGAGGTAGATCTCGATCATCTCGCCCAGCGCCTTTCCCACCGCCACGTCGTCGGTCAGCGGGCCCGCGATCGCGGCCCGCGCCGCGTCGCGCATGCTCAACCCCTCGGCGACCAGCCTGCCCGCGGCGATCAGCACCCGCGTCGACGCCACCTCCCGCAGCCCGCCGGTTTCCAGCCGGCGGATGGCCTGCCCGAAGCGGACCAGCTCGGCCGCGGTGGATCGGTCCACGCCCGCCTCGTGCGCGACAATGCCCTCTTCGATATCGGCTGTGGGGAAATCGAATTCGATGGCCACCATCCGCTGTCGAGTCGAGTCCTTGAGATCCTTCAGCACGCTCTGATAGCCGGGGTTGTAGGACACCACCAGGCCGAATCCGGGCGCCGCGTCCAGCGTGATGCCGAGTCGTTCGATGGGCAGCTGTCGCCGGTGGTCGGCGAGCGGGTGCAGCACCACCGTGGTGTCCTGCCGGGCTTCCACCACCTCGTCGAGGTAGCAGATCGCCCCTTCGCGCACCGCCCGGGTCAGCGGGCCGTCCACCCACACCGTCTCGTCGCCGCGCAGCAGGTAGCGACCGACCAGGTCCGCGGTGGTGAGGTCGTCATGGCAGGCGACGGTGATCAGCGGGCGCCCGAGGTCGTGGGCCATCGCCTCGACGAATCGCGTCTTGCCGCAGCCCGTCGGGCCCTTGAGGACCAGCGCCAGGCCCTGCCGATAGGCCGCCTTGAAAACGGCCTCTTCGCTGCCGACCGCTTGGTAGTAAGGCCGCACGGGCTCCCCCTCGGGGGTCCCTCGGTTGAAGTAAGCAAGCCCGGACTCGTTGGCCATAGCTTCCCTTCTGCTACTTCCGGCGATTGGAGCCTAGCCGGAACAGATGTTTGTTTCAAGTGGCGCGGCCGCTGGCGACGGCGGTCCGGTGCGCCAATGGTGTTCTGGGACTTGGTATCACGGACATCCTGCGGCGCACCTCCGCCGAACGCAGCGCGGAGCGGAACAGGGGTCCGATCACACCGGCGAGCTGGTCGGGGTGTGCGATGGCCGCGTGTGCGGTGCTGCCGAAGACCCGGCGCAACGAGTGCACGTCGGTTCCCGCGCCGATCGTCAGGCACACGCAACCAGTTCCCCGGCGGCGGGCCTCGGTGAGCGCGCGGCGCGCGTCCGCGGCACCGTATGCCCGCTCATAGCCATGGTCGTAGGCCAGCCCGTCGGAGAGCACCACCAGCAGCCGCCGCGACGTGCCGCCGCGCGCCTCCAGGGTGGCCGCACCGTGGCGGATCGCGGCGCCCAGGCGCGAGTACGCGCCGGGTTCCAGGCTGTTGAGCCGCCTGATGACCTGGGCGTTCAGCTGGTCGTCGAACCGCTTGACCGGCACCATGCTCACCGCGCGCCGGCCCTGCGAGTAATAGGCGTACAGCGCGACGCGGTCACCGAGATCGTGCAGCGCCACGGTCAGGTTCGCGACCGCCGCACGCTGTTGTTCGTGCACCGTGCGGCCGACCGTTCCGGGTTCGCCCGCCGAGCCCGACACATCGAGCAGCAGCAGCACCGACAGGTCGCGCCGGCGGCGCAGGCTGTCCAGGTACACGGCCTCGTCGGGCACCGACCCGGCCCGCACCTCCACCCGGGCTTCCACGGCCGCGTCGATGTCGATGTCGTCGCCCTGCGCCTGCCGGTGGCGGCGGTGCAGACCCATGCCGAGCCGCGACAGCGGCCGCCGCACCCCGACGGCATCGTCGATGGCCTGGGTGGCCGACACCTTGATTTGCGGATCGATCTCGCGCACGGTGCACCAGGCCGGCCGGTAGCTCTTGCGCGCGACGTCCCATTCCGGATATCGCACACCGTCGGCGGCGGTTTGGCCCTCGCGCTCGGCGTCCGCGTCGTCACCGGAGGTCGAGGCCAGCGACGTGACGGCGTATGCGCCGCGCTTGCCGGAGCTGGTGCGATGGGTCGGGTTGTCCGCGCCGGGCGGACCCCCGCCACTTCCCGTCTTGCGTGCGGAGGACAGCATCTTCTTCAACCACTTGCCGATGAATCCGCCACCGCCGACCGGGCTGGTGAACAGGTCGGGATCGTCGGAGTCGTCCACCTCGCCGTCGTCGAGCTCGTCCAGTTCCGTTGCGCCGTTGCTCCGCGGCACGTGTCCGGGCCTGGCCTCTTCGTCTTGTTTGGCCGCCCGAGCGCACGCGGCGACCACCTTCGCCGCGCGCAGCACCCCGAACTGCGGCGGCGGCTCCGGCAGCGCCACCCGCGCCGCGGCGACGTCCAGCGACGCGCGCGGCGAATCGCTGCGGCGCG
The DNA here is from genome assembly GCF_001673615.1 of Mycobacterium sp. 1245499.0. Lineage (NCBI taxonomy): Bacteria > Bacillati > Actinomycetota > Actinomycetes > Mycobacteriales > Mycobacteriaceae > Mycobacterium > Mycobacterium sp. 1245499.0. Next base: position 2,592 of record NZ_LZMG01000394.1, on the reverse strand, counting down.
CGATGTCGGGGTCGCCCAGCGACGCCAAAACGCTTGGTAGCAAAGTGGCATTCGCGATCAGGGCGCGGTGGCCTTCGACCGCCAGATAGCGCTGCGCCAGTTTGCGGTGCCGCACCAACTTAGCGACCACATCGGGATCCAGGCTGCCGGCCGCGATCATCGAGGCGTGCACGGCGACCGACTCGAGCCGCGCGCGCGGCTCGGCGGCGGCATCGACGTAGATCGTTCGGCCGTCCGTCCACGCGGGTTCGCCGGGTGGCAGTTCGGCGACCGCCGCCGCCCGGCCCGCAAGCGCCGAGGCGAGCATGCCGAGCCCCTGCACCCGGTCGCCCCCGGCGTCGTCCCCCACGCACACCTCCGGATTGTTGACCAAATATCTGTTCCACCGTAAAGTCCGGCTGCACGGCAGTCAATGAATCAGGAGCACACGATGATTGAGTTCACCGGCCAGGTGGCGGTGGTGACCGGGGCCGGTCGGGGACTCGGTCGCCTGTACGCGCTGGACCTGGCCCGCCGGGGTGCGGCGGTGGTGGTCAACGACCTCGGCGGCTCCATGCGCGGCGACGGATCCGACACCCGCGTCGCCGACGAGGTGGTCGACGAGATCACCCGGGCCGGTGGCACCGCGCTCGCCTCGTACGACTCCGTGGACAATCCGGCCGGCGGCCAGGCGATCGTCGACGCCGCCGTCGATGGGTTCGGGCGCCTGGACGCCGTGGTCAGCAACGCCGGCATTTTCGGCAGCGTGGCGTTCGAGGACCTCTCGCACGACGACTGGACGCGGATGTTGCGCGTGCATCTCGACGGCGGCTTTCATCTGGCCCAGCCCGCGTATCGGGCGATGAAGAACAGCGGGGGCGGACGCTTCGTGTTCATCTCGTCATCCGCCGGGATCTTCGGCCAACCGATGGAGGCCCACTACGCGGCGGCCAAGGCCGGGTTGGTCGGGCTGACCAACGTCATCGCCATCGAGGGCGAAGCGCACGGCATACTCGCCAATTCCGTTATGCCTACCGGCTTTTCGCGGATGGTCACCGAGACCGTCGGCGACGAGAAGTTCCTCGCCGAATCCGGCTTCATGCAAGCCATCCGGCCCGAGCTCGTGGTACCGCTGGTGACGTTTCTGGCCAGCACCGCCTGCACCTTCACCCACCGCAACTACTCCGCGGCCGCCGGCCGCTACGCGCGGGTGTTCGTCGGCCTCACCGAGGGCTGGCTCGCCGAGGCCGACAGCCGTCCCACCGCCGAGGACATCGCGGCCCATCTCGAGCGGATCTCCTCGACGGAGAAGTTCATCGTGCCCGCGTCGATCGTCGACGAGGTGCTGGAAGTGTGTGAGCGACGCGGTGTCAGCCCGATGCCGGGTAACGCCGAGGTGGCCTTCCCCGAACCCCGAGGGAGTTGATTGACCAACTATCTGCTCGACCGTAGAGTCCGGCTTGGCCACAAGGTTTTCCGACGCCGAAGACGACGCTAGAGACAAAGAGAAACGTGGACTTTTCCTACCCGCCGGACGTGGAGCGATTCCGCGGCGAGCTGCGTGACTGGCTGGCGCAGAACCTGACCGACGAGTTGGTGGCGGCCCGCCGGCCCACCGGCCGCGACGACGCCGCATTCGAGATGCTGCGCGGCTGGAATGCGACGATGGCCGACGCGGGATGGGCCGCCGTGTCCTGGCCACCCGAATACGGCGGGCGCGGCGCGACGGTGCTCGAGCAGCTGGTCTACACCGAAGAGACCACGCGCGCGCGAGCTCCTATGCCGCTCAACGTGATTGGACTCAACAACATCGCCCCGGCCATCATGCAGTACGGCACCGAGGCCCAGAAACGCACGCTGCTCCCCCGCATGATGCGCGCCGACGACATCTGGTGCCAGGGAATGTCGGAGCCGGAGGCGGGCTCCGACCTCGCGGCGCTGCGCACCCGCGCCGCGCGAGACGGTGACGACTTCGTCGTCAACGGTCAGAAGATCTGGACCTCGCTGGGACATCGGGCCGACTGGTGTCAGCTCTACGTGCGCACCGACCCCGAGGCGCCCAAACACAAGGGGATCTCCTGCCTGATCGTCGACATGACGCTGCCGGGCATCGAGGTCCGCCCGCTGGTCACGCTCAATGGTGACGCCGACTTCGCCGAGGTCTTCTTTCACGACGTGCGGGTGCCGGCGGACGCGTTGCTCGGTCCGCTCAACGCGGGCTGGCAGGTGGCCACCACCACACTCAGCCACGAGCGCGCCGGCGCCGCCAGGCTGTACGCGGAGATGCAGGTGCGGCTCGAAGAGCTGGTCAATGATCTCGGCGCGGCCGGCAGCGACGCGCTGGACGATCCGGTGACGTTGCGGCGGCTCGGCGAAATCGCGCTTCGCATCAAGTATCTCGAAGTCCTGTGCCAGCGGTCGATCTCGGCGTCGTTGCATGGGGGTGACGCGTTCGGGTCGGCGAGCCTCGCCAAGACGGTGTGGGGCGAGATCGGCCAGGACCTGGCCGCATTGGCCTTCGACGTGCTGGGTACCAGCGGCGCCGGCGCGCCGTGGGCGAACTACCGGCTGACGTCGCGGTCGCTGACCATCGCGGGCGGCACCACGCAGATC
>NZ_LZMG01000393.1:0-2748 GCF_001673615.1 Mycobacterium sp. 1245499.0 | reverse complement strand
GGGCGAACTGTTCGGCCGCGGCCTCGCCGATGCCCGACGACGCCCCGGTGAGCAGGATGCGCTTGCCGGCCAGTTCGATCGGCTTGATCAGCGGACGGTTGACCAACACTTGCGGCGCCATCGGAGGGCGCATGGTCGCCAGCACGAACTGGTCGGCGATCCGGCGAAGGGGACTCTTGCTCACGGGAGGCGAGTCTAGGCGGTGGCCCCGGGCACCCCGGGCCGCTCAGAAGTAGCGGGGGAACCGGCTCCAGTCCGGGTCGCGCTTTTCCAGGAAGGCGTCGCGGCCCTCGACGGCTTCGTCGGTCATGTAGGCCAGCCGGGTGGCCTCGCCCGCGAACAGCTGTTGGCCCACCAGGCCGTCGTCGAGCAGGTTGAACGCGAACTTCAGCATCCGTTGCGCCTGTGGGGATTTCGCGTTGATCTCGCGCGCCCAACCGATGGCCTCGGATTCCAGCTCGGCATGGTCGACGACGGCGTTGACCGCGCCCATGTGGTGCATCTGCTCGGCGGTGTAGGGGCGGCCGAGGAAGAAGATCTCACGGGCGAACTTCTGGCCGACCTGGCGGGCCAGGTACGCGCTGCCGTAGCCGCCGTCGAAGCTGCCGACGTCGGCGTCGGTCTGTTTGAAGCGGGCATGTTCGCGGCTGGCCAGGGTGAGGTCGCACACCACGTGCAGGCTGTGCCCGCCGCCGGCCGCCCACCCGTTGACCAGACAGATCACCACCTTGGGCATGAACCGGATCAGTCGCTGCACCTCGAGGATGTGCAGCCGCCCGGCGCGGGCGGTGTCGACGGTGTCGGCGGTCTCGCCGCTGGCGTACTGGTAGCCGCTGCGCCCGCGGATGCGTTGGTCGCCGCCGGAGCAGAACGCCCAGCCGCCGTCCTTAGGCGAGGGCCCGTTGCCGGTCAGCAGCACCACGCCGACGTCGGGGGACATCCGGGCGTGATCGAGCACCCGGTAGAGCTCGTCGACGGTGTGCGGCCGGAACGCGTTGCGCACCTCGGGCCGGTCGAACGCCACCCGCACCGTGGCGTCGTCGACGTGGCGGTGATAGGTGATGTCGGTCAGGTTGCCGAACCCGTCCACCGGACGCCACTGGTCGGCATCAAAGGGGTTGTCACTCAAGGTTTTTGAACTCCTATGCCGGGTCCAGCCGAAATACCGGACACACGCCCGCCAGCGCCTCGAATTCCTCGGGGCGACCATCGGTGACCAGCCCCGAGCGCTTCATGAAGCCGACGCCGGTGGGCACCTCGGTGGGAAACGCCCGCAAGAACGGGCGCGCCGCATCGGCGGACAGCTCCACCATCCGCACCCGCTCGCGGTGCCGACCGCGGGCCAGCGTCGCGTACTCGGCGGCACGGACGTTGCGGATCCAATCCGCGCCCGGAAACCCGGCCACCACATAGCGTTTGCCGTCCACCGTCATCGGCGTCACCGGCGTCGACCGGGGTGTGCCGGACTTGCGGCCGGGCACGGTCAACACCACCGGGCTTTCACCACCGAAGCTCAGGCCCAGCCGCGAGAGCCGGATGAAGACCTTGTTCGCCGGCTTCAGCCACCACGGTGGTTTGGGGGACGGCTTGCTGCCGTCGGGCGTACCCATGCCTGACACAGTAGTCAGCTCTGGGGCGCCTCCAGGAAGGGTTCGACGCCGTGCGCCCAGGGGTCGGCGCCGGGTTCGGCGACGGCGTCGAGCCGGGCGACCGCCTCGGCGCTCAGTGTGACGCCCGCCGCGGCGATGTTCTCCTCGAGGTGGGCGACCGACCGGGTGCCGGGAATCAGCAACGTGTTCGGCGCGTGCGCCAAGATCCAGGCCAACCCGACCTGGGCGCCGCTAACGCCCAACTCGCCGGCGATGTCGGCCACCACCGGGTTGTCGGCGACCTTCGGGAATCCGGGGAACGCCGAGCCGAGCGGGAAGTACGGCACCCACGCGATGCCCGCGTCCACGCACAGCTCGAGCATGGCTTCCTGGGAGCGGTCCAACAGACTGTAGGCGTTCTGCACGCAGACGATGCCGGCGGGCAGCGCTCGCCGCAGCACGTCGAGCGACACGCTGCTGATCCCGATCGCCCCGATCTTGCCCTCGTCGCGCAGGGCGATCAGCTCGGCCAGCTGGTCGTCGAGGTCGACGATCTGGTCGCCCTCGGCGGACATGCCGATCCCGGTGTCGAGCCGCCGCAGGTTGACCACCGGGACGCGATCAAGGCCGAGCTGGCGCAGGTCGTCTTCGACGGCGGCGCGCAGTTCGGCGGGCCGTTGTGCCGGCGCCAGCGGGATCGGTTGTTCGCCGGTGTAGCGCGCGCCGACCTTGCTGACGATGACGAGGTCGTCGGGGTAGGGGGCCAGTGCCGCGTGGATCCGGCGGTTCACCTCGCCGGGTCCGTAGAACGACGCGGTGTCGATGTGGTTGACGCCCAGTTCGATCGCGCGACGCAGCACCGCGGCCGCGTCGTCGGCGGTCGTCGCCTCGAACAGTTGCATGGCGCCGTAGCCCATGCGGGCGACGGGGGTCACGCCCAGAGTGCCGATGCCGCCGGGCCGGGGTTGGTCTGTCATGGTGCTCCTGAAGAGATCGGGTGACACACTGGTGAAAGCGGAGGGGCCTCCGCATTCATAGCGTAACAGAACCGGAGGAGCCTCCGCTTTGGTGGGAAGGTCGGACGCGCGCCGCAATCGCGAACGGCTGCTGGCGGCGGCCACCGCGGCGTTCACCGCGCACGGCGCGGCGGTCTCGCTCG
>NZ_LZMG01000392.1:0-1733 GCF_001673615.1 Mycobacterium sp. 1245499.0 | reverse complement strand
GGTGGGCGACGAGGTGCTGGCCGCGGGTGCGCCGCTGGGGCTGCGCAGCACCGTCACGCACGGCATCATCAGCGCGCTGCACCGGCCGGTGCCGCTGTCGGGCGAGGGCTCGGACACCGACACCGTGATCGACGCGCTGCAGACCGACGCGTCGATCAACCACGGGAACTCCGGCGGCCCGCTGATCGACATGGACTCCCAGGTGATCGGCATCGACACCGCCGGTAAGTCGTTGTCCGACAGCGCAAGCGGGCTGGGCTTCGCCATCCCGATCAACGAGGCCAAGCAGGTCGCCCAGACGCTGATCAAGGACGGCAAGATCGTCCACCCGACGCTGGGGGTCAGCACCCGGTCGGTGAGCAACGCGATCGCCTCCGGCGCCCAGGTGGCCAACGTCAAGGCCGGCAGCCCCGCGCAGAAGGGCGGCGTCCTGGAGAACGACGTCGTCGTCAAGGTCGGCAATCGCAAGGTCGCCGACGCCGACGAGTTCGTCGTCGCGGTGCGGCAGTTGACCATTGGCCAGGACTCGCCGATCGAGGTCGTCCGCGACGGCCGGCACGTCACGCTGACGGTCAAGCCAGACCCTGACCAAAGCTGATGTTCGGCAGCCTGAGCTGGGAGCACATGCTCGTCCTCGTCGTGGTCGGGCTGGTGGTCCTCGGGCCAGAGCGGCTGCCGGGTGCCATCCGGTGGACGTCCAACGCCTTGCGTCAGGCGCGCGACTACCTCAGCGGGGTAACCAGTCAGCTGCGTGAGGACCTCGGCCCCGAGTTCGACGATCTGCGCGTTCCGCTGAGCGAGCTGCAGAAGCTGCGGGGCATGACACCGCGCGCGGCGCTGACCAAGCATCTGCTGGACGGCGACGATTCGTTCCTGACCGGAGCCTTCGACAAACCGGCGAACGGCGCCCCGCCGCAAGCCCCGCACCCGGCCCCGCCCGCCGCGAACGGCCAGGCACTGGCGGCCGAACAGCAGTCCGGCGGTCACACGCCGTTCGATACCGACGCGACCTGAACCGTCAGCGCCGGGTCGGATCGAGCCCGAGCGATACGCCGGCCAGCCCGCGCTTGCGTGACGACAAGCTGTCGGCCACCCCGCGCAGCGCCTTGCCGACCGGCGAATCGGGCGCGCTCAGCACCAGCGGCGTGCCGGAGTCGCCCGCGGCCACCAGCTCGGGATCCAGCGGGACCTGACCCAGCAGTGGCACGTCGGCGCCCACCGCACGGGTCAGCCGCTCGGCCACCTGCCGGCCGCCGCCCTCGCCGAACACCTGCAGCGTGGAACCGTCGGGCAGGGTGAGGCCGGACATGTTCTCCACCACGCCGACGACGCGCTGACGGGTCTGCAGCGCGATGCTGCCGGCCCGCTCGGCGACCTCGGCCGCGGCCAGCTGCGGCGTCGTCACCACCAGGATCTCGGCGTTGGGAATCAGCTGCGCCACCGAGATGGCGATGTCGCCGGTGCCCGGCGGCAGGTCGAGCAGCAGCACGTCCAGGTCACCCCAGTACACGTCGGCCAGGAACTGCTGCAGCGCCCGGTGCAGCATCGGCCCGCGCCACACCACCGGGGTGTTGCCCTCGGTGAACTGGGCGATGGAGATGACCCGCACCTCGTGCGCGATGGGCGGCAGGATCATCGACTCGACCTGGGTGGGCCGGTCGGTGGTGCCCATCATCCGGGGGATCGAATGGCCGTGGATGTCGGCGTCCAGCACACCGACCGACAGGCCGCGG
>NZ_LZMG01000391.1:0-3432 GCF_001673615.1 Mycobacterium sp. 1245499.0 | reverse complement strand
GCCCGGCGCCGACCCGGCCGGATGGCACGGCCTGACCCCGGTCAGCACCAGCGAACCGTTGCGGGGCAGCGGCGATGTGGTGACGTTGACGCCCTCAACCATGCAGACCCTCAACGACTGCCCGCTGCGCTGGCTCGCCGAGCGGCACGGCGGATCCAACCCGCGCGATGTGCGCTCGGCGATCGGATCGGTGGTGCACGCCCTGATCGCCCAACCGCACAAGAGCGAATCGGAATTGCTGGCCGAGCTGGACCGCGCCTGGGGACACCTACCCTTTGCGGCGCAATGGCATTCGGCCAACGAGCTGGCTCGCCACCGGGCCATGCTGGAGGCGTTCATCGAGTGGCGGTCGCAGACCCGGGGCGCACTGACCGAGGTCGGCGTCGAGGTCGAGATCGACGGAACCGTGGCCACCGAGGGCGGCGGCGAGGTCCGGCTGCGCGGGCGGGTCGACCGGCTGGAACGGGATGCCGCCGGCCGGCTGGTCATCGTCGACATCAAAACCGGCAAGACGCCGGTCAGCAAGGACGACGCGCAACAGCACGCCCAGCTGGCCATGTATCAGCTGGCGGTGGCCGACGGATTGGTCGGCAATGGCACCGAGAACGTCGAACCCGGCGGTGCCCGGCTGGTCTACCTCGGCAAGACCGGGGCATCGGGAGTGGCCGAACGCGAACAGGATCCGCTGACCGCGGCCGGCGGCGATGAATGGCGCGAGGTCATCGCCCGGGCGGCCGACGCGACGTCCGGCCCGCAATTCATCGCGCGGCGCAACGACGGCTGCAGCCATTGCCCCATCCGGGCGAACTGCCCGGCCCACGCCGACGGATCACAGCGATGACGCCGCCGCGCTATTCCCCGGCCGAATTGGCCAAGGCGCTCGGGCTTTTCCCGCCGACCGACGAGCAGGCCGCCGTCATCGCCGCGCCGCCGGGGCCGCTGGTGGTCATCGCCGGGGCGGGCGCCGGCAAGACCGAAACCATGGCCGCGCGGGTGGTGTGGCTGATCGCCAACGGCTACGCCGATCCCGGTCAGGTGCTGGGATTGACCTTCACCCGCAAGGCCGCCGGCCAGCTGCTGCGCCGGGTCCGGTCCCGACTGGCCCGGCTGGCCGGCGTCGGGCTGGGCCCGCCTGGCGCCGCCGACGCACCCGTCGACACCGAGGGCGCGCCGACGGTCAGCACCTACCACGCCTTCGCGGGCTCGCTGCTGCGCGACTACGGGCTGCTGCTGCCCGTCGAGCCCGACACCCGGCTGCTCAGCGAAACCGAGTTGTGGCAACTGGCTATCGACGTGGTGAACGCCTATCCCGGGCAGCTGCGGACCGACAAGACCCCGGCGGCGGTCACCTCGATGGTGCTGCGGCTGTGGGGGCAGCTGGCCGAGCACCTGGTGGACACCGGCCAGCTGCGCGACACCCACCTGGAGCTGGAGCGGCTGATCCACTCCCTGCCCGCCGGCCCCTACCAACGCGACCGCGGCCCCAGCCAATGGCTGCTGCGGCTGCTGGCCACCCAGACCGAGCGCGCCGAACTGGTGCCCCTGCTCGACGCCCTCGACGAACGCATGCGCGCCGCGAAGGTGATGGATTTCGGGATGCAGATGGCGTCGGCGGCCAGGCTGGCGGCGACCTTCCCGCAAGTGGGCGAGGACCTGCGCAGCCGCTACCGGGTGGTACTGCTCGACGAATACCAGGACACCGGCCACGCCCAACGCATCGCGCTCTCAACGCTGTTCGGGGGTGGGGTCGACGACGGCCTGGCGCTCACGGCCGTCGGTGACCCCATCCAGTCGATCTACGGCTGGCGCGGCGCGTCGGCGACCAACCTGCCCCGGTTCACCACCGACTTCCCCCGATCCGACGGCACCCCCGCGCCCATGTGCGAGTTGCGGACCAGCTGGCGCAATCCGCCGCGGGCCCTGCGGGTGGCCAACGCGGTGTCGGCGGAGGCGCGGCGGCGCTCGGTGGCCGTGCACGCGCTGCGCCCGCGCCCGGATGCCCCACCCGGCACGGTCCGCTGTGCGTTGCTGCCCGACGTGACGGCCGAGCGGGAGTGGATCGCCGAGCACCTCGACGCGCACTACCGGCGGGCCCGCGACGAGGGCGTCAGCCCGCCGACGGCCGCGGTGCTGGTGCGCCGCAACGCCGATGCCGCGCCCATCGCGGACGCGCTGCGCGCCCGCGGGATCCCGGTCGAGGTCGTCGGACTGGCGGGGCTGCTGGCCATCCCGGAGGTCGCCGAGGTGGTCGCCATGCTGCGGCTGGTCGCCGATCCGACGGCCGGCGCGGCGGCGATGCGGGTGCTCACGAGTTCGCGCTGGCGCCTGGGTGCGCGTGACCTCGCGGCGTTGTGGCAGCGCGCGCGTGTACTGGGCGGGGGTGTGCCGACCGGCGATCCCTGTTCGCCCGAGTCGATCGCGAGCGCGGCCGGCCCCGACGCGGACACCGTGTGCCTGGCCGACGCGATCGCCGATCCCGGTGCGGCCGAGGCATATTCGGCCGCGGGGTATCAACGCATCACGGCGCTGGCCGCCGAACTGAGCGCCCTGCGCGCCCACCTCGGCCATCCGCTCGGGGACCTCGTCGCCGAGGTGCGCCGGGTGCTGGGCATCGACTGCGAGGTCCGGGCCGCGGCCGGGGTCGGGGCCGGCTGGGCCGGCAGCGAGCATCTGGACGCGTTCGCCGACGTCGTCGCCGCGTACGCCGAACGCACCGACGCCGTAACCGGGCCCGCGGACGGATCGGCGGCCACGTCGGTGACCGGCCTGCTGGCCTACTTGGACGTGGCCGAGTCGGTCGAAAACGGCTTGGCGCCGGCACCATTGGCGGTCGCCCGCGACCGCGTCCAAATCCTCACCGTGCACTCGGCGAAGGGGCTGGAATGGCAAGTCGTGGCGGTGGCCCACCTGTCCGGTGGCACCTTCCCGTCCACGGCGTCGAAGAGCACCTGGCTCACCGATGCCGGCGAGTTACCCCCGCTGTTGCGCGGCGACCGCGCCGCCGCGGGCGCCCTGGGCATCCCGGTGATGGACACCTCGGACGTCACCAACCGAAAGCAGCTGTCGGACAAGATCTCCGAGCACCGCCGCCAGCTCGAGCAGCGGCGCATCGACGAGGAGCGGCGGCTGCTCTACGTCGCCATCACCCGCGCAGAGGACACCCTGCTGGTGTCGGGGCACCACTGGGCGGCCACCGGCATCAAGCCGCGCGGCCCGTCGGACTTTTTGTGCGAGATCAACGCCGTCATCGACGACTCGGCCGCGGCCGGCGACCCGTGCGGAACGGTGGAGCACTGGGCGCCGCCACCCGCCGACGGTGAGCAAAACCCACTGCGCGACAACGTCATCGAGGCTGTGTGGCCACCCGACCCGCTAGCCGAGCGACGCAACGACGTCGAGCGCGGGGCGGCGCTGGTGGCTCAGGCGCTGCGC
>NZ_LZMG01000390.1:0-3924 GCF_001673615.1 Mycobacterium sp. 1245499.0 | reverse complement strand
CCTGGGTGCCGAAGAGGGCGACGTGATGGTCTCGATCGGGACATCGGGAGTGGTGGCCGCCGTTACCGCGGATCCCGTCCGCGATGACACGGGATTCGTCGCCGGATTCGCCGACGGCACCGGACGTTACCTCCCGCTGGTGTGCACACTCAACGGCGCGCGGGTGCTGGACGCGGCCGCCGCCATGTTGGGGGTCGACCACGACGAGCTGTCCCGCCTCGCGCTGTCGGCGCCGCCGGGCAGCGCGGGGCTGGTACTGGTCCCCTACCTGGAGGGCGAACGAACCCCCAACCGGCCCAACGCGACCGGGGCGCTGCACGGGCTGCGGGGGTCCAATGCGACGCCGACCAACCTGGCCCGGGCCGCGGTGGAAGGGCTGCTGTGCTCACTGGCCGACGGCCTCGCGCGGCTGACCGCACAGGGCGTCGCCGTGCGCCGCATCCTGCTGGTCGGCGGCGGCGCGCAATCGCGGGCGCTGCGCCAGGCCGCGCCCACGGTGTTCGGCATGCCGGTGCTGGTCCCCGCCCCGGCCCAGTACGTCGCGCTGGGCGCGGCGCGCCAGGCCGCGTGGGCGTTGAGCGGATCACCCGGACCGCCGGCGTGGAATCCGCCGCCCACCACCGAATTCACCGCGGACCCCGCGCCCGAGGTGGCGGCGCGTTACGCGCGGGTGCGCGACCTCACCGAGGGAGGCACCTAGTCGCCGGTCAGCGGCCGAAACACCGGCAGCACCCGGTACTTCGCGCTGAAGCTGGCCTTGTCGTATTTCTCGCGGACCTCGCCGTCGCAGGCGATGACCGTGGGTCCGTCGACGGCGCTGAAGCTGAATTCGGGCACCTGCAGCTCGTGGTAGAGCGGGCTGCGTTCCAGGCGCCCCAGGGCGAGCGCGGTCAGGATTCTGGTCCGCGCCCAGTGCCGCCCGGCCTCGAGGATGCGCACATCGATCAGGCCGTCGTCCATCCGGGTCCGGCGCGCTGGCGCGAACCCGCTCGGCAGATACAGCGAATTGCCCAGGAAGAACAGGGATGTCAGCAGCGTCTTGTTGTCGTAGCGGATGCGCACGGGCTGCTCCTTGCGCAGCGTGCGCAGCATGGCGTACAGGCCGGCCAGCGGCTTGCCGATGCGCTTCTCGAGCTTCTCCCGCCGCCGCACGAACGCCGGGTAGGCGCCGATGCTGGCGGTGTTGAGGATCATCTGAGAATCGTTGAGGCACACCAGGTCCACGCAGGCCACCTGGCCGCGCCGGATCGCGTCGACCGTCTTGGCCACGGTGTCGCAGCCGATGTCCTTGGCGAAATGGTTGAACGTCCCGGCGGGAAAGACGGCCAGCGGCAACCCCGCGTCGATGGCCACCCCCGCGGCGGCCGCGACGGTGCCGTCACCGCCGCCCACCGCGAGCACCTCGGCGCCTTCGGCCGCGTTGCGCAGCACCTGCACCGCGTCGTCGTCGGGACCCAGTTCGCGGATGTCCACCTTCGGTAACGCGGCACGCACCTCGTCGACGACCCGGGCCCCGGTGCCGCTGCCCGACTCCGGGTTGATCACCAGCACCACGCCGGCGCCGTCGGGCCGCTGCGGGGCCGCGACGCGAAGCGGTTCCGTTCGCGGAAGGGCGGTTTCGACGATCGGCGGGACGAGGCGGCCGCCCAGCACGGCCAGGCCCGAACCGATGCCGAACCCGGCGATGACGTCGCCGGGGTAGTGCGCGCCGGTCACCACCCGTGACAGACCGACCAGCCCCGCGAGCAGCGCCAGGCCGAAGCCCAGTGGCGGGTTCTCCAGCCCCACGCCGATGGCGAACGCGGCGGCGCTGGCGGAGTGCCCCGACGGCAACGAGTTCGACGTCGGGCGGCGACGGACCTGCCTGACCAGGGGTACCAGCTCGTAGCCGGGTCGGGGCCGTCGGCGGATCCGCTTGGCGACCTGATTGGTGACCAGGCTGGTGGCGGCCAGCGTCACCAGGCCGCGGGTCGCGCCGCGCTGCGCGCTTTGGCGGCCGGTGGCCAGCAGCGCCGCGCCGATGGCCACCCACAGCTTGGAATGGTCGGCCGCCCGGGTCAGCGGCGGCATCACCGTGTCCAGCAGCGGGGTGTCGGTCTCGGCGATGGCATCGAACAGCTCTCGATCCAGCGTGCCCAGTCCCCGGGTGATCTGTTTGATGCCGCGTGCGCGTTGCCAGGGCCCCCTGTTCATTCGCTACACCCTAAATTGGTCCGAAGACATGGACGCACACGGCTATTGCAGCAGATGGCACGACAACGCCGATCGCCGCGGCGTGGCCGCGCCCGTCGTCGCCGAGATCGCCCGCCGGCACGGCATCACCGCCGCGCGCTTTGGGGTGCTGGAGGGCATGGCCGAATTCATCGACCCGCACGGCAAATCGTTCTTCCTCATCCCCGCCTACGCCGACGGTGCGCGGGCCCGCGACGCCGCGCTGATGACCTATGTGTTCAACGCGGACACCGGCTACGGCAAACCGGGCGCGCGGCCCACGGACTTTCCGGCGACCCCTTACGGCGCCGCCGAGGTGGCTCGAATCATGGCCCGGCAGAAGGCAAATCGCTGGAGTTACAGCCGCGACGTCGCGTTCGTGCACCGCAATGGCGGGCGCCTGGTCGCCACCCCCAACGGCATGCTCATGGGCCTGGGCGGCAACTGGGTCCAGCGGCTGTTCAGCCAGCGCGGCGGCACCACCTGGGGCGACATCTTCCTGGTCAACGTGGGCAGGGTCGCCGACCCCGGCGGCCAGCTGCACCGGATCGTCTCGTCCGGGTGCGCCTGGTTTCTCGACCGGGCCGGCACCCCCCGCGCCAGTCGCCTCGACCTGGATCGGGTGTTGCACCACGAGGAGCGGCACGCCGCGCAGTGGGCGGACCGCGGCTATCTGGGCATGCTCACCGGCTACGGCCGGGAGCTGTTCCGCGAGTTGGCCTTTGGCGCGGTGAACGGGTTCGAGGAGGACGCGGGCCTGGCCGACGGTGGTTACAGGGCGTGAACCCCGTGATAGAGCACCATTGCGCCGATCACCACGAAGACCGCCGCCAGTAGGGCGCCGTTGTTGCGGTCCATCCAGTCCTTCAGGCGCGCCAGCGTGTCATCGAGGCGGCTGCCGGCCGCGGCATAGGCCAGGATCGGGATGGCGACGCTGGAAGCGGCGATGGCCACGAAGAAGGCGGCGGCCACCCAGTCACCGGCGAGGCCGAGCCCGCTGGTGCCGATGCCCAGCCCCGCGGGGACGCAGATGAGCGACACATCCGGGCGGACCACGGCCAGCACCGCGCCGAGGACCCCGGCCCGGGCCGGGGTGATGCTGGCGAACGAGCGCATCCAGGCCGGGGATTCGGCCTGGCCGTGCCGGTTTAGCCAGCGGTAGATGCCGTAGACGATCAGCGCCGAACCGAGCACCACGCGCAGCCACGACGACCATCGCGGGGGCGCCTTGTCCAAGCCACCCAGCAGACCGGAGGCCGCCACCGAAATGGCCGTCAGCGCGGACAGGCTCAGCAACCAGCCGCCCAGAAACGCCAGGCTGCTCGGCCGCGGCCGCGGCGCCTGGAGCACCAACACCGCCGGAATGACCGTGAGCGGAGAGAGCGAGATGACCAGTCCGAGCGGAACGAGGCCGGTCAGCACCGTCCCCCAGCTTCCTGCCATGGGCGGCATCCTGCCATTGCCGTGCCGGTGCGAGGCCGAAACGCGCCGATCAGGCCAGCGCGCGAATCCCGTTGTAGAGCACGATCAACCCGATCAGGAACAGGATGACGGCCATCATCGCGTCGTGGTTGGCCTCCATCCAGGCCTTGAGACGTTCCAGGGCATCATCGAGGCGGTCCCCGGCGCCGACGTAGGCCAAGACCGGGATGGCGACCGTCGACGCGGCGAGCACGACGAAGATCGCGGCCGCAATCACCTGGGCGCCGGCGC
>NZ_LZMG01000389.1:0-17778 GCF_001673615.1 Mycobacterium sp. 1245499.0 | reverse complement strand
CGCGGCGGCCGATCGTTCGCGATCAGCACGGCCATCCAGGGCAACGGGATGGAGGCCGCCACGATCGCCAGGGAGATCAGCCCGTTGTGCCACGCGCCGTAGGCGACCGCGGCCAGGATGAGCGCCGGGATGCGGAATGCCATCAAAGTCAAGTACTTACGGACCCGCGCGCGATGCTGCTCCTCGTACGAGGTCGCGGCGGCGGTGATGAGCACCGGGCGGCTCTTGTGGCCGTCGAAGTCATCGAACCGGTCGTCGAACCCCGGATCGGAGCCGTGCTTCATTTCTCCACTGTCCCACAACTCGCCGATTCCGGCTCGGACGGTTTCTGGGCCGCGCGCAGCGCCCGGCGAGCAGTGCACAATGTCAGATATGCAGACCCAAACGATCGAACGCACCGAGACCGACGAACGCGTCGACGACGGGACCGGCAGCGACACCCCGAAGTACTTCCATTACGTCAAGAAGGACAAGATCGCGGAGAGCGCGGTCATGGGCAATCACGTCGTGGCGTTGTGCGGCGAGGTATTTCCCGTCACCAAGGCGGCCAAGCCGGGCTCACCGGTCTGCCCGGACTGCAAGCAGATCTACGACCGGATGAAGAAGGACTGACCTAGCCGGGCGGCTCCGCCGGCGCGACCTCGCGTTGCGCGGTGATGGGATTCTTGGTCACCGGATTGGACAGCGTGTCCGCCGCCTTCGCCAGCGCGGGCGAGCGCGACAGCAGCCATCTGCGCAGCCTGTGCGCATGCGTCCTGGGCGCGGGGAATTCCTCCTGGATGGCGGCATTGAGTTCGGCGCCGATCATGATCGCGAAGCCCCCGAAGAACGAGAACAGCAGGAATGCGATCGGCGTCGAGAGCGCGCCGTAGGTGTAGCCCGTACTGGTGATCCACTGCAGGTAGATCCGCAGGCCCAGAGTGGCGATCACAAACACCGCGGTGGCCAGCGCCGCGCCGAAGATCAGCCGATGCGTCGGCAGCGGCTCCGGCAACGACACGCGGTACAAGATCACGACCCCGATCATCAAGACGAGGATCAAGGCCGGGTAGTAGCCGTAGCGCAGCGCGTTGGCCAGGCTGACCGGAATGTGCTCACCCACCTTGCGTGGCCCTTGGACCACCAACGGCGCCGTCGCCACCACGAACACCAACCCCACCACGTACAGGAACAACGCGAACAGGCGTTGGCGCACCGGATGGCGCAACGGCGTCTGGTCGTGCGCCTCGACCACGGAGTCAACGAACGACGAGATTGCCGACGACCCCGCCCACAGCGAGATGATGAAACCCAGCGACACCACTTCGCCCCGGGCGTTGTTGGCGATGTCGCGCACGGTCGGCTCGATGATCTCGTTGACCACGCTGCGGGAGAACACGCTGTGCGCCGTCGAGATCAGCTGACGCAGGATGCTGGGCAGCATGTCGGGGCCGAACAGCGGAGCCACATACGCCAGCGTGCCCAGCAGCCCGAGCAGCAACGGCGGAAGTGACAGCGCCGACCAGAAACCAGCCTGAGCCGACTCCGAGAAAATCGAGTCGTCCCAACTCTTGGAAAGAGTCCTCAGGGTGATTCGCCAAATGTGGTGGCGCGACGGTTTTGCGACCTGCTCGCTCATACCCGTCCAGCATTACCGAAGATCGCTCGCACCGCCCACATTGGCGATGGGCGAGTTCGCCGCGGCTTAGCTTTCGCTGAACTCCAGCACGGCGTCCAGCTCGGTCAGCTTCGCCTCGTGCTCGTTGGCGTGGTGCTGGCAGAAGAGAAGCTCCAGTCCGGAAGGCAGCTTGGCGCGCACTCGGGCCGCAGCACCGCAGCGGTCGCAGCGGTCGGCCCGGGTCAGTTCTGGACTCGTCAGAGTTGCATTCATGGCTTCTCCGTTCTCGTACATTCACTTTCTCAGACGTATGGCGTTTTCGCCTTGTTCCCCGATCGTTATCGGGTGTGTCGTTTCTCACGGCCTGGTCAGGTTTGGTTTGGGCGATCTCTAGGGTTCGAAGTGTGACCTTCGCCTCGGACGTCCTGGTGCATCTGTGCGGAACCGAGCAGTGGGCGCGGGCCCGCCGGCTGGGCGGCATCCGGCCGGAGGACGCCGGCGGTGGTGCGTTCATCCATCTGTCGACGCCCGAGCAGGTGCACCTGCCGGCCAACCGGCTCTACCGCGGCCGCGGCGATCTCGTCCTGTTGCACATCGACCCGGCGCTGCTCGCCGCGCCGGTGCGGTGGGAGCCGGGTGTACCAACCGATCCCGAGTCGATGTTGTTCCCGCATCTGTACGGCCCGCTGCCGGTGGCCGCCGTGGTCCGCGTCACCGCCTACCCGCCGGCCGACGACGGCACCTTCGCGCCGGTGTCGACGTAGGCGTCGGCTTCGATCTCCACCAGTAACTCGGGCGCGATGAGCGCCGAGACCTCGACCATGGTGGCCGCGGGCCGGATCGCGCCGAAGACCTGCTCGTGCACCGCTGCCACCTCGCGCCAGCGCGAGATGTCGGTGACGTAGATGCGGGTACGCACCACGTCGGTGAGCGCCGCCCCCGCTTGGCCCAGCGCAATCTCGATGCGGCGCAACGTATCTCGAGTCTGGGCGGCGATGTCGCCGGCGGGCCCGGCGCCGGTCGTTCCGGCCACCGCCACGTGCGGCCCGACGCGCACCGCGCGCGAGTAGCCGACCGCCGACTCGAAGTCGGAGCCGGACGAGACCATTGTGCGGTTGGTAGGCATGCGCCTCACGGTACGACGGCAGAGCCGCCACCGCAGCCGAATTTCTCGGCGGCAGCGCGCGTTTGACTTACCGGGTCACACCGACGTCGAGATGGCTTGCGCGCCAATCGTTTCGGTGCGAACGGCTAATCGAGGTAGTCGCGCAGCACCTGGGAGCGGCTGGGGTGGCGCAGCTTCGACATCGTCTTGGACTCGATCTGGCGGATGCGCTCACGGGTCACGCCGTAAACCTGCCCGATCTCGTCCAGCGTGCGCGGCTGGCCGTCGGTGAGGCCAAACCGCAGGCGTACTACGCCCGCTTCGCGCTCCGAGAGCGTCTCCAGCACCGACTGCAGCTGGTCCTGCAGCAGCGTGAACGACACCGCGTCCACGGCCACCACGGCCTCGCTGTCCTCGATGAAATCGCCCAGCTGGCTGTCGCCCTCGTCGCCGATGGTCTGGTCCAGCGAGATCGGCTCGCGGGCGTATTGCTGGATCTCCAGCACCTTTTCGGGCGTGATGTCCATTTCCTTGGCCAGCTCCTCGGGCGTGGGCTCGCGGCCCAGGTCCTGCAGCAGCTCGCGCTGGATACGGCCCAGCTTGTTGATGACCTCGACCATGTGCACCGGGATACGGATGGTGCGGGCCTGGTCGGCCATGGCGCGGGTGATGGCCTGCCGGATCCACCACGTCGCGTACGTGGAGAACTTGTAACCCTTGGTGTAGTCGAACTTCTCGACCGCGCGGATCAGACCCAGGTTGCCCTCCTGGATGAGATCCAGGAACGCCATGCCGCGACCCGTGTAGCGCTTGGCCAGCGAGACGACCAGTCGCAGGTTGGCTTCCAGCAGATGGTTCTTCGCGCGATCACCGTCGCGGCAGATCCACATCATGTCGCGACGCTGGGCGGCGGGCAGTTTGTCGCCGCGCTCGGCAAGTTCGGTCATCAGCTGGGTGGCGTACAGCCCGGCCTCGATCCGCTTGGCCAGCTCAACCTCTTCCTCGGCGTTGAGCAGCGCGACCTTGCCGATCTGCTTGAGGTAGGCGCGAACCGAGTCGGCCGAGGCCGTCAGCTCGGCGTCCTTGCGGGCCTGCCGCAACGCCTCGGACTCGTCTTCGTCCCACACGAAATCGCCGGAGGCCTTGTCCTTTTCGGACGGCTCGGCGATCTCCTCGTCCTCCTCGGCCGCGGCGTCGGCGGCCTTGGCGGGCTTGGCTGCGGCCTCTTCCTCGGGCTCGTCCTCGCCTTCGGCCTCGTCGGCCTCGACCTCCTCGGCGTCCTCGCCGTCGGACGCTACGTCCTCCTCGAGGTCGTCGAGGGACAGGTCGGTGTCGATGTCGAGGTCCTCGCCGGGCTCACCCTCGAGGTCGGGCTCGTTGTCCAGATCCTCGACGGCACCGTCGGAATCGAGGGCGTCGGGATCCGCCGGGCCGCCCTTGGCCGCCTTGGTTCCGCGCGCGGTCGGCGTCTTGGCGCCGGCGCCCTTGGCCGCAGCGCGCGTCTTCTTGGGATCGTCGGCCTCGGTGGACGGCGATGCCGCCTTGGCGGCCCGCTTCGCGGGCGCCGAGCCGTTGGCAGCCTTGGCCGCCGGTCGCTTGGCGGGGGACGACGGAGACTTCGTGGCGGTGCGTTTCACCGGCCCATCCGTTGCCGGGCTTGCTTTCGTCGCTGCCACTTACACCCCTTCGTTTGGGCTCACTCTCGGTGGGTAGTGGGCATGGTTAACCGAAAGTGTCTGCTATGTCGATGTCGGCGTTGGTATCAGCGTGTAGTCGCACGCTGTCGGTTGGGCATTCGCCGAGCACCATTGTAACGACAGTGCGGGGTCCTACGGCTCTGCCGGGCGAAATCAGTGCGTCACGTCCGAGGTGGCGGCCATCGCCGCGCCGACGATCCCGGCCGTGTTGAGCAGGGCCGCGGCCACCACCGGGGTGCGGTTGGTCAGCAGCGGTACCCATTTGTCGGCCTTGCGGCTGATGCCGCCGCCCGCGATGAACAGGTCAGGCCATACCGCGTTCTCGATGCTCACCAGAACCTTGGTCACCTGCTTGGCCCACTTTTCGTAGGACCAGCCGTTGCGCTCCTTCACCGAGGACGCGGCCCGCTGCTCGGCCTCCTTGCCGCCGACCTCGAGATGGCCGAACTCGGTGTTGGGAATCAGCGTCCCGTTGTGAATCACCGCCGAACCGATCCCGGTGCCGAAGGTCAGCAACACCACCAGTCCCGACTGGCCTTTGCCCGCCCCGTAGTGCTCCTCGGCCAGCCCGGCCGCGTCGGCGTCGTTGAGGACGACGACGTCCTGACCGTCCAGTTCGGCCCTGATGATGTCGCGCGCGTTGGTGCCGATCCACGCCTTGTCCACGTTGGCCGCCGTCTGCACGACGCCGTGCGTGACGACCCCGGGATAGGTCACTCCCAGCGGGCCGGTCCAGCCGAAGGCGTCGACCACCTCGGCGATGGTCTTGGCGACCGCCGCGGGCGTCGCGGGCTGCGGGGTCAGCAGCTTCACCCGCTCGCCGATCAGCTGCCCCGTGTCCATGTCGACGATGCCGCCCTTGATGCCACTGCCGCCGACGTCGATGCCGAAGCCGCGGCGCTGTGGCCTGCCGTCGCCGGCGGCGATGCCGGGCGTCTCCGTGGTCGAGTCGGTGCTGGTCATCGAATCTCCTCGGCGTGACTGGGCTGTCCGCTCACCTTAGCGCCGCGGCGGTGCGGCCCGCGGCGTCTGCGCGACCCCGGCGACTGTGATCGGATAGACCGGTGACCCCTTCCGATGACGAGCTTGTGGGGCTGCGATCGGTCGCCGAAGCCTTGGCCGCGGAGGCCGCCGCGTTCGTGAGGCGTCGGCGGGCAGAGGTTTTCGGCGCCGACGCGGGCTTGCGGACCTCCGACAGTGGCGCGGTGCGATCGAAGAGCACCCCGACCGACCCGGTGACCGTGGTCGACACCGAAACGGAACGGCTGCTGCGTGACCGGCTGGCCGAATTACGGCCCGGGGACCCGATTCTCGGCGAGGAAGGCGGCGGTCCCGACGATCCGGCGGGCACGCCGGCCGGGACGGTCACCTGGGTGCTCGATCCCATCGACGGCACAGTGAATTTCGTCTACGGCATCCCCGCCTACGCCGTGTCGGTCGGCGCCCAGGTCGACGACGAATCGGTGGCCGGGGCGGTCGCCGACGTCGTCGGGAACCGGGTGTACTCGGCGGCGCTGGGCCTGGGCGCGCATGTCGCCGACGACGAGGGGACGCAGCCGCTGCAGAGCGCCGCCGTCGACGATCTGTCGATGGCGTTGCTGGGCACCGGTTTCGGCTATTCGCGCCAGCGCCGCGCGGCACAGGCGGCGCTGTTGGCGCGCATGCTGCCGGTGGTCCGCGATGTCCGCCGGATCGGCTCGGCGGCACTGGATCTGTGCATGGTCGCCTCGGGCCGGCTCGACGCCTTCTACGAGCACGGTCTGCAGGTGTGGGATCGCGCCGCGGGGGCGCTGATCGCCTCCGAGGCGGGAGCTCGGGTGGTCCTGCCCGCGCCCGGAGCGGCCGGGGCGGGCTTGGCGCTGGCCGCCGCGCCCGGAATCGCCGACGAACTGCTGGCCGTGCTGGAGCGCTTCAACGGCCTGGATCCGATTCTGGATTGACCGCCCGCGTCAGCAGCTGCTGGCGTGAATCTTGGCCAGCAGCGTGGGATCTGAGGGTTCGGTGGCGCCGGGACGCAGGGTGGCGAGCACGGCGTCGATGTCGTCGTTGTGCGCCAGCGCGCTGAAGTCGGTGCCCAGCGCCAGGTCGACGGAGTCGTCGGCGCGGTTGTCGTTGAACAGTTCGGTGCACGGTGCGACCAGCCACACGGCGGCCGCGGTGGCCTGTCCGGCGGTGCCGAAACGGATTTGGCCCTGACAGGTGAGCCTGGTGCCCGCATACAGGGGGTCGTTGGCGGCGGTCGGCTGGGCGAAGCCGAGGTCCTTCATGGCGCCGGCGACGTCGCCGGCCTGGCCGCCTCGGCCGCTGGCGTTGAGGACGCGAACCTTGGTGTCGGCCAGCTTGGCGGGCGTGACGTCCATCATGGCGCTGCGGGACACCTGCTCGCCGAGCTGGGCCGGCGCCGAACCGGCCGACTGCGGCGGGGGATTGCACACCGCGGCCTCGTGCACCTTGGCGGGGCGCGTCAGCGCGATCGTCCAGACGACGCCGGTGGCCACTGCGAGAAGAACCACCACGATGATGGCGGGCCGGGGGTTGCGGCGCCGAAAAGGCCGACCGTGCTTGTCAAACGCTGTACCCTCGGTGATTTGCGTGACCACAGGTGCACTCTAGCCGCACGCTAAACCCACTGTTCAGAGACGAGCGCAAGGGTGAAAATAGAGGTGTGACGTAAATCACACCTTAATGGGCCGCGATACGGGCACGAATCATTTGGTGGATGCGTTCGACGCTGGTACAAAGCGATGCTTGGATATCGCGGGCATGCAGAGGCAATAGGGCAGGGGAAGAGATATGCCTACCGACTATGACGCTCCACGGCGCACCGAGACGGACGACGTTTCGGAGGACTCGCTGGAGGAGCTCAAAGCGCGACGGAACGAGGCGGCTTCGGCCGTCGTCGACGTCGACGAATCTGAATCCGCTGAGAACTTCGAACTGCCGGGTGCCGACCTGTCCGGGGAAGAACTGTCGGTGCGCGTGATTCCGAAGCAGGCCGACGAGTTCACCTGCTCGAGCTGCTTTCTAGTGCAACACCGCAGTCGGCTGGCCAGCGAGAAGAACGGCGTGATGATCTGTACCGACTGCGCGGCCTGATAGCTGCACCTACCGTGTCAGGGCCGACAGCACCCGCTCGGGGTGACGGCAGCTCACCAGCCAGTACGGCGTCGGATCGTCCGGGTCGTCGAGCACGACCAGGATCATCGGCCCCACCCATGCCCTGTGTAGGACGTACGCGGCCGGGTCGAGCTGGCGGCCCAGCGCCGCGGACTTGGCCGACGGGGCTATCTGCGCGGACCGGGCGATCGCGGTGACCGGCAGGTGCGCCGGACCGGCCCACAGCTGCACTTCGCCGGGCACGGTCGGGTCGCCGGTCACCCGGATCTCGATGCGGCCCAGCCACAACAGCGCCGCGGCCGCCACCGCGAACAGCGCCGCGTACGGCCACCAGGTCGATTGGCGGGTGACGCCCATGTTGAATTCGAAAGCGATGATGCCCGCGAGCGCAAAGGCCGGTGGCCACCACCACCACGGGACCCACAATCGTTCGCGATACCGCACGTTGTGCGGCGCGACGCGCGTATCGGACACGCAGTCAAGGGTAGTCTGTGCCCCCGTGTCGACCAGTCTGGCCATCGTGCGCCTTGACCCCGAGCTTCCGCTGCCCAGCCGCGCCCACGAGGGCGACGCCGGGATCGATCTGTACAGCGCCGAAGACGTCAAACTCGAGCCGGGGCGGCGCGCCCTGGTGCGAACGGGGGTCGCAGTCGCCATCCCGTTCGGCATGGTCGGCTTGGTGCATCCGCGGTCGGGTTTGGCTGCGCGAGTGGGACTTTCGATCGTCAACAGCCCGGGTACCATCGACGCGGGCTATCGCGGCGAGATCAAGGTTGCGCTGATCAACCTGGATCCGACCGATCCGATCGTGGTGCACCGCGGCGATCGCATCGCCCAGTTGCTGGTGCAGCGAGTCGAATTAGTGGAGTTGGTCGAGGTGTCGTCGTTCGACAAGGCCGGGCTGGCCGAAACATCCCGTGGCGATGGTGGTCACGGTTCCTCCGGCGGACATGCGAGTTTGTGATGGCATTCAGTAAGCG
The DNA here is from genome assembly GCF_001673615.1 of Mycobacterium sp. 1245499.0. Classification (NCBI taxonomy): domain Bacteria; kingdom Bacillati; phylum Actinomycetota; class Actinomycetes; order Mycobacteriales; family Mycobacteriaceae; genus Mycobacterium; species Mycobacterium sp. 1245499.0. The sequence goes on along the minus strand of NZ_LZMG01000389.1, from coordinate 9,282 downwards.
CACACCCAAAGACGACGACGCCACCAGCGCCGACACCTCGACGGCCGACGAGGTGGCGGCCCGCGACGCCGACGAGCCGGCCCCCGAGGAGCTCGAAGGACCGTTCGACATCGAGGACTTCGACGACCCGGCGGTCGCGGAGCTGGCCCGCCTAGACCTGGGCTCGGTGCTGATTCCCATGCCGGAGGCCGGGCAGCTGCAGGTCGAGCTGACCGAAACCGGTGTGCCGAGCGCGGTCTGGGTCGTCACGCCCAACGGCCGGTTCACCATCGCCGCCTATGCCGCGCCGAAGACGGGCGGCCTGTGGCGTGAAGTGGCCAGCGAGCTCGCCGAATCGCTGCGCAACGACTCGGCCCAGGTGAGCATCAAGGACGGCCCGTGGGGTCGCGAGGTGGTGGGCACCGCCACCGGCGTCGTGCGCTTCATCGGCGTCGACGGCTATCGCTGGATGATCCGCTGCGTCATCAACGGCCCCCACGAGACGATGGAAGCCCTGGAGCAGGAGGCGCGAGCGGCCTTGGCGGACACCGTGGTTCGGCGTGGCGACACGCCGCTGCCGGTGCGCACGCCGCTGACCGTGCAGCTGCCCGAGCCCATGGCCCAGCAGCTGCGCGAAGCCGCCGCCGCGCAGCAGCAGGCCGCCCAGCAGCAGGCCGAGGGGCAGCAGGCGCCGTCCAACGAGCCGGCCGCGCGTCGCAGCGCCGACGGGTCGGCCATGCAGCAGCTGCGCACCACCACCGGCGGCTGACCCGGCTTCGTGGCGCTGCCGCGGATGCGGCAGCAAGATCCCAGCCGGGCGCTGCGGGTCGCCACCAGCGGGCTAGAGGTCGGCCAGCGCGCTCAGGCAGGCCGCACCCAGGGCGGCGGGATCGGCCCCGATCTGATCGAGCGTCACCGTGCGCAGCGCCGCGCGCGGCGCCGCCGCGACCCAGTCGATTCCGGCCTGTAACGGGTGGATCGGGTCGTCGACCGCGGACGCCACCCCCAGCGGCGCGGCCAGCCCGGCCAGCTCGTCGCAGCTCGGCGCGACGTAGGCGGCGGCTTCTTCCATGGCGTCGGGTAGGTGTGGCCACTGGGCGCCCCACGACCGGGTCAGCTCGTCGGCCAGCCACGGCGGGCTGGACGCCCGCATCTGCGTTGTGGTGGCCGCCAGTCCGTCGGCGCGCAACTGTGACGCCGAATACCGCGCCGCCAGCGCCGCGGGCGCTGCCCCGGGGGCGCCGGCCCAGGCCGGCAGCGCGGCCATCACCGCGATGGTGCGGTCGGGATGGACCAGCGCCCAGGCGGCCGCCACCGCCGCGCCGATCGAGACCCCGCCCACCGCGATCGGCCCGCCGTGCGCCGCGCCGTCCAACGCCGCGAGATAGCCCTCGATCAACCGGTCGGGCCGCGGCGGCGGGGTCACCAGCAACGCCCCAACCTCGGATAGGGGACGGGAAAACGCCCGGTGAACGTAGTCGTCGTCGGAGCCGGTTCCGGGCAACAACACCGTCGTGACACCGCGCAGATCGACCACCACCACTAGATAGTGCCCCGCCGTTCATGCGCCCTCCAACACGAGGTTTGAGTCGGTTGGCGCTGGGGAACCAAGAGGTCTACGGTGTCCGTTGGCATAAATGGAAGCGTCGAGGCTTATCAGCATTGTCAGGAGTGGCCATGGGGGCCCAAGGGTATCTGCGCCGGCTGACCCGTCGGTTGACGGAGGATCCGGAGCAACTCGATTCGGAGGAACTGTCCGACGAGGTCGCAAGCACCGGCGCGCAACGCGCGATTGATTGCCAGCGGGGCCAGGAGGTCACGATGGTGGGCACGCTGCGAAGCGTCGAGTGCAACGGCAGGGCCTGTTCCGGCGGGGTCCGTGCCGAGTTGTTCGACGGTAGCGACACCGTCACGCTGGTGTGGCTGGGGCAGCGTCGCATTCCGGGCATCGACTCGGGCCGCACGCTGCGGGTGCGTGGGCGCCTCGGCAAGCTGGAGAACGGTAACAAGGCGATCTACAACCCGCACTACGAAATTCAGCGGTGACTGACCCCGAAGATCCGGGGGCAATCCCGCTGGAGTCGGGCACGTCCGAACTCATGAGTACCAACCGCATTAGCCCGGAACGCCTGCTCGCACAGGCGGGCGGGGTCAGCGGTGTCATCTATTCCTCGCTGCCGGTGGTGGTTTTTGTCATCGCCTCGAGCGTCTCGGGATTGGTTCCCGCGATCGTGGCCGCGCTGGCGGTGGCCGCGCTGATCCTGGTGTGGCGGCTGATCCGCCGCGACTCCCCGCAGCCGGCGTTCTCGGGTTTCTTCGGGGTCGCGCTGTGCGCGCTGATCGCCTACCTGCTGGGCGAGTCCAAGGGCTATTTCCTGCTGGGCATCTGGATGTCGCTGGTGTGGGCGGTCGTCGTCGCGGCGTCGGTGCTCATCCGCCGGCCCCTGGTGGGTTACGCGTGGAGCTGGGCCACCGGGCGCGGCGACCGCTGGCGCGAGGTGCCGCGGGCGGTCTACGCCTTCGACGTGGCGTCGGTGGGTTGGGTGCTGGTGTTCGCCGCGCGGTTCGTAGTGCAGGGACTGCTGTATGACGCCGACCGGACTGGTTGGCTGGCGGCGGCGCGGATCGGGATGGGCTGGCCGCTGACCGCGCTGGCCGCGCTGGCCACCTATGCGGCGATCAAGTCGGCGCAGCGCGCCATCGCCGCAGCCGATGCCCCCGCGGTCGAAATGGAGCCCGGCGCCGTCACCGACTGATCAGTCCTGATGGTGGCGACCCGCTACGCCCGGCTCCGCCGCGCTGGCGATCGCCACTAGCCGCCCGGGCTGTGGCTGCCCAGCAGCAGCTTCTGCAGGTCCTCTTCCGCCTCGGCGACGGCGACGAACAGCAGCTCGTCGCCGCCCTCCAGCGGCTCGTCCTCCTCGGGCACGATCACGCGCGGGCCACGCAGGATCGTCACCAGCGAGGTGTCGCGCGGCAGCTGCAACTTGCGCACCGGCTTGCCGCCCCACGGCGTGTCGTCGGGCAGGGTGATCTCGACGAGGTTGGCCTGGCCCTTGCGGAATTCCATCAGCCGCACCAGATCTCCGACGGCGACGGCCTCTTCGATGAGCGAGGCCAGCATGCGCGGCGTCGACACCGCCACGTCGACCCCCCACGCGTCGGTGAACAACCACTCGTTGCGAGGGTCGTTGACCCGGGCCACCACCCGCGGGACCGCGAACTCGGTCTTGGCCAGCAGGCTCAGCACGACGTTGGCCTTGTCATCGCCGGTCGCGGCCACCACCACGTCGAACTCCTGCAGGTGCACCGACTCCAGCAGGCTCAGTTCGCACGCGTCGCCCAGCCGCCAGTGCGCGGCCGGGATCGCGTCGACGTCGACGTGATCGGGGTTGCGTTCGATCAGCGTCACGTCGTGGCCGTTGCCGATGAGTTCCCGGGTGACCGAGCGCCCGACCGCGCCGGCGCCGGCGACAGCTACCTTCATCGGCGCAGCTCCTCAACAAGGTGTTCGGTCGAATTCATCACAGCTCTTCGCTCGGTGGTAGCGCGGCGATGGCCACCGCCTCGGCGGCGCGGCCGGAGATCGCGGCCACATAAACCTGGTCGCCGGCCTGGATCACCGATTTGGGCTCCGGCAGCACGCCGGCGCCGAACCGGATCAGAAACGCGACCCGGGCGCCGGTGGCCTGCTCCAGGTCGGTGACCCGATGCCCGATCCAGTCCTCGTGCAGCACGACCTCGGACACGGCGACGGTGCCGGTCGGATCGCGCCACTTGGCCGTCTCCGACTCGCGCAGCAACGCGTTGAGCAGGCGGTCGGTGGTCCAGGGCACAGTGGCGATGGTGGGAATGCCGAGCCGCTCGTAGACCTCGGCGCGCTTGGCGTCGTAGATGCGGGCCACGACCCGCTTCACGCCGAAGGTCTCGCGCGCCAGTCGGGCCGAGATGATGTTGGAGTTGTCGCCGGACGACACCGCGGCGAACGCGTCGGCCTCCTCGATGCGGGCCCTCAGCAGCACGTCTCGGTCGAATCCCTGCCCCAGCACCCGCTCGCCGGCGTATTCAGGGCTGAGCCGGTTGAAGGCGGTGCTGTCCCGGTCGATGACCGCGACGTCGTGACCGATGCGGGAGAGCCCGTCGGCGACCGATGAACCGACCCGGCCGCAGCCCATCACCACTACTCGCAACTTGAGGTCCTCTCGGCCGCGTCAACCGGCAACCCACGTCGGCCAGCCGTTTCGGTCGGCGAACATTCTCCTACGAACGCTACCGCCAAACCCGTCTGGGCTTACTCTTGGCTCTCGTGTCCAAACTTTCAACCGCCACTCGTCGGTTGCTTATCGGCCGGCCGTTTCGCAGCGACCGGCTGAGTCACACCCTGCTGCCCAAGCGGATCGCCTTGCCGGTGTTCGCCTCCGACGCGCTGTCCTCAGTGGCGTATGCGCCCGAGGAGGTCTTCCTGATGCTCTCGGTGGCCGGGGTGACGGCGTACGCGCTGACACCCTGGATCGGGCTTGCGGTGGCCGCGGTGATGCTGGTGGTGGTGGCCAGCTACCGCCAGAACGTGCACGCCTACCCGTCCGGTGGCGGCGACTACGAGGTGGTCACCACGAACCTCGGCGACACCGCCGGCCTCGTGGTCGCCAGCGCGCTGATGGTGGATTACGTTCTCACCGTTGCGGTCTCGACGGCCTCGGCGATGGCGAACATCGGTTCGGCGATCCCGATCGTGGCCGAGCACAAGGTGTTCTTCTGTGTGGCCTCCATCCTGCTGGTGATGGCGCTGAACCTGCGGGGGGTGCGCGAGTCGGGGGTGGCGTTCGCGGTGCCGACGTACGCGTTCATCATCGGGGTCCTGGTGATGATCGGCTGGGGGCTGTTCCGGATCTTCGTGTTGGGTAATCCGCTGCGGGCCGAGTCGGCCGGTTTCCAGATGCACGCCGAGCACGGCCAGGTCGTCGGTTTCGCCCTGGCGTTCTTGGTGGCGCGGTCGTTTTCCTCGGGGTGTGCGGCGCTGACGGGTGTCGAGGCGATCAGCAACGGGGTGCCGGCGTTCCAGAAACCCAAGTCGCGCAACGCTGCGACCACCCTGCTGATGCTCGGTGGCATCGCGGTGACGCTCTTGATGGGCATCATCGTGCTGGCCCAGAAGATCGGGGTTCAGCTGGTCGAGGACCCCGCGACGCAGCTGGGCGGCGCGCCGAAGGGCTACTACCAGAAGACCTTGGTCACCCAGCTCGCCCAGACGGTGTTCGGGAGCTTTCACATCGGGTTTCTGCTGATCGCCACGGTGACCGCGCTGATCCTGGTGCTGGCGGCCAACACCGCGTTCAACGGGTTCCCGGTGCTCGGCTCGATCCTCGCGCAGCACAGCTACCTGCCGCGCCAATTGCACACCCGCGGAGACCGATTGGCGTTCTCCAACGGCATCCTGTTCTTGTCCGGGGCGGCGCTGCTGGCGATCATCGCGTTCCGCGGTGAGGTCACCGCGTTGATCCAGCTGTACATCGTCGGGGTGTTCATTTCGTTCACGCTGAGTCAGATCGGCATGGTCCGGCACTGGAGCCGGTTGCTGCGCACCGAGACCGATCCGCGGGCGCGGCGCAAGATGATGCGCTCGCGGGTGGTCAACACGGTCGGGTTGCTGTCCACCGGCGCGGTGCTGTTGGTGGTGTTGGTGACGAAGTTCGTCTCCGGCGCGTGGATCGCCCTGTTCGCGATGAGCCTGCTGTTCGGCGTGATGAAAATGATTCACCGGCACTACAACACCGTGAACCGCGAATTGGCCGAGCAGGCCGCCGCGCAGGACGACGTGGTGTTGCCCAGCCGCAACCACGCCGTGGTGCTGGTCTCGAAATTGCACCTGCCGACCCTGCGTGCGCTGGCTTACGCCAGGGCCACCCGGCCCGACGTTCTCGAGGCGGTGACGGTCAGCGTCGACGATGCCGAGACCCGCGACCTGGTGCACAAGTGGGAAGAAAGCGATATCAGCGTCCCGCTCAAGGTCATCGCCTCGCCGTATCGCGAAGTCACCCGTCCCGTCCTGGAATACGTCAAACGGGCCAGGGAGGAGTCCCCGCGCACCGTGGTGACGGTGTTCATTCCGGAGTACGTGGTGGGCCACTGGTGGGAGCAGGTGTTGCACAACCAGAGCGCCCTTCGGCTCAAGGGGCGGCTGTTGTTCATGCCGGGCGTCATGGTGACTTCGGTTCCGTGGCAATTGAGTTCGTCGGAACGACGCAAGACCTTGCAGCCGCACGTGGCGCCGGGTGACGCTCGCCGGGGAATCTTCGATTGACCCGCGAATCGACCCGCGCGTCGCGCGCGTCGGCGCCCCCGGTGGGGGAGCTGACGTTGACCACCGATGCCCCCGCCAACGGCGGCAGCTGCGTCGCCCACCACGAAGGCCGCGTGGTGTTCGTCCGGTACGCGCTGCCCGGCGAGCGGGTGCGGGTCCGGGTCACCGCGGATCGTGGATCCTATTGGCACGCAGAGGTTCTCGAGGTCCTCGAGCCGGCGCCGGGGCGCACCGCGTCGCAGTGCCCGATCGCCGGGGTGGGCGGTGCCGGCTGTTGCGACCTGGCGTTCGCGGCGCCCGAGGTCGCCCGCGCACTCAAGGCCGAAGTGGTGGCCAACCAGCTCGAGCGCCTGGGCGGGCATCGCTGGAGCGGTGAGGCCGAGCCCTTGGCGGATTCGGCGCCGAGGGGGTGGCGCACCCGGGTCCGGCTCGACGTCGGACCCGACCGTCGACCCGGCTTTCACCGGTATCACAGCGACGACTTGGTGACCGACCTGCGCTGTGCGCAGCTGGCGCCCGGCATGCTCGACGGGATCGACGACATCGAGTGGCCGCCGGCGGCGCAGCTGCACGTGGCCGTCGACGACGACGGCACCCGCCACGTCGTGCGCACGCTGCGGCAGGGCAGGCACACGGCGACCAAGGTGATCCAGGGGCGCTACGAGGCGGTGCAGCGGGTGGCCGGGCGCACCTGGCAGGTGCCGGTGACCGCCTTCTGGCAGGCGCACCGCGACGCGGCGGGCGTCTACAGCGACCTGATCGCCGACTGGGCACAGCTCGGCGCTGGGATGCGCGCGTGGGATTTGTACGGCGGCGCAGGCGTTTTCGCCGCCGTGCTCGGCGACGCCGTGGGCCGCTCCGGGCGGGTGCTCAGCGTCGACACCTCGCGCGGCTCGACCCGCGCCGCGCGGGTCGCCCTGGCCGATCTGACCCAGGTGCAGATCGTCACCGACTCGGTGCGGCGCGCGCTGGCCGCGCAACGAGACCGCGCCGCGAAAGCCGATGTGGCGGTGCTGGATCCGCCGCGGGCGGGAGCCGGGCGCGAGGTCATCGACCTGCTGGCCGCCGCCGGCGTCCCTCGCGTTGTGCACATCGGTTGTGAGGCAGCATCGTTCGCCCGTGACGTCGGGCTCTACCTCAAACACGGTTACACCGTGGAGAAGATCAGGGTGTTCGACGCGTTCCCGCTGACCCATCACACCGAATGCGTGGCGCTGCTGACCCGCTAGGGAGTCTGTCGCGACGACGGTCCTCCTGGCGCATCACCGCAATGCCGCCCGGGTGAGTGTCACGACCGGCTAGACTGCGTCGCGGTGTGCCGGGAAGTCTGGTCGGCGATGTCTTGAAGGAACACTGTCGATCGATCGAAAGGCCCGCGTGCATACCATCAAAGAACGGGCCGTGGCTGTCGAGTCTTGTCGAACGTGTGCGCGGGACGTGCTCACCGGGTTGCTGCCGTCGTGAACGAGACTGTTCGTTACGCGCTGTTGGTGTTGCTCTCCAGCGCGGTCGGTTTGGTTGCGGTGCTGGCGAATCGGCTAACCGAGCGGGTCAAGGTCCCGGTGCCATTACTCGTGTTGGTCGGAGCGGCCGTCGCGGTGCACGCGGTGCCCGCGGTGCAGCCTCCCTCCGAGCGGGTCGTGGAACGGGTCATCACCATCGCGCTCGTGCTGGTGCTGTTCGACGGCGGCATGCATATCGGGCCGGCGCGCTTCCGCGCGGCGGCGGCCCCGATCCTGTCGGTGGGCGTCGTGGGCACCGCCCTCACCGCAGCAGGGGCGACACTGGTGCTGCACTACGTATGCGGAATCAGCTGGTTTCCCGCGGTGCTCGTGGCCACGGCCGTGGCGCCGACCGATCCGGCCGTGGTTTTCTCCGTTTTGGGCAAACGCGAGATCAGCGGCCGCAGTGGCACCATCCTGGAGGGCGAGTCGGGTGCCAATGATCCGGTCGGCATCTCCTTGATGTCCAGCCTGATCGCCGCCGGTGGCCTCAGTGCAGCCGGATTCGCCAGCGTGGGAACACAATTCGCTCTACAGATGGCGGTCGGCCTGGCCGTCGGGGTGCTCGGCGGTCGCGTCCTGCTCGTCTTCATGCGTCGCGTCGCCTTGCCGAGCGAAGGTCTCTATTCGCTACGAACGCTGGCATCCTGCCTGATGTTGTACGGCATTGCCACGCTCGCGCATGGCTCGGGATTTCTGGCCGTGTTCGTCGCCGGCATTGTGATCGGCGACGCCCGCGCGCCCTACAAGCCGGAGATCAAGCGATTCCACGCCGCCCTGGCGGGTCTTGCGGAAATCGTCGCGTTCGCCATTCTGGGTTTGACCGTCGATCTCAATGTCCTTGCCCATCCTGATGTGTGGGGTTGCGGGCTCGTCCTCGCCGTGGCCCTAACCGTGCTGATTCGGCCGTTGGCGGTGGGCTCCTGCTTGGTTCCCGTGCGATTGCGGCGAAACGAACGGGCCTTCGTTCTTTTCGCCGGGCTCAAGGGCGCAGTGCCCATCCTGCTGGGCGAGTTCTTGCGCGCTGCTCACGTCGCCGACGCCGAACGCCTCTACGGCATCGTGGTCGTCGTCGTCGTTGTCTCGGTGCTGGTGCAGGGCAGCTCGGTGCCTGGTGTCGCCAGGTTGTTGCACCTGCCCATGCGCACGGTGGAGACCCGGCCATGGCAGATAGGTGTGCGACTCGCCGACGAGCCGCAGGGGGTTCATCGCTTCAGCGTCGCGACCGGTTCCGTCGCCGAGCGTTCCACGGTCGAAGGTCTCGGCGACCGCGTCGGTGACATCTGGGTGAGCATCGTGGTCCGCGCGACCGGCCTGGTGCCGGTGCGGGGCGACACCGAACTGGAGGCCGGGGACGAGGTCGTCATCCTGGCCGACCCCGACCTTCATGACACGCTCGCCGGACTGTTCGGCCCCGCGCAGCAGCGATGAACGTCGCCACGTTCGTCAGTAGTGTTCTCCACAGCGCTGCGTAGACTGACTGGATGCTGGAACAGATCC
>NZ_LZMG01000388.1:0-11583 GCF_001673615.1 Mycobacterium sp. 1245499.0 | reverse complement strand
ATCGTGTTGTCCATCGCCGGGTAGGTCACATCCGCCACACCGGCCTCTACAACAGTGGACATGTCTTTTGCCCGCCTCGTAGCGACAACTCGGTCGGTGTCGTACCCGTGTGCGACCGTCCGGGGATGGGCTATTCACTCAAAGGGATCGAGCTGCGCTACGTGCTGGCGATGCAGCTGGCGGTACATGGACCGGCCACCATCACCGAGCTGACCGAAGCGCTTGACTGGCATGGGTTTTACGTTCGGGGCCGCCCATCGAAGGCGATCTCGGATGCGCTGCGCTGGGAGGTCGGACGTGGCCGGGTGCGGCGCCTCGGGCGGGGCCGGTATGGGCCCGGGTACATGCCGCGCGGCACCGAACATCGGATCCATCAGCGCGTGTTGGCGTTACGCGAGGCGGCGGCCGAGTTGTCGCGGAAAGGCGGGCAATTAACTGAGCTACCCGCGCGGAGGCCCGAGTGGCTGGTGTGATTCAGGGGCCCAGCCGGCCGCGGGACAGGCGCCACGCGCTCACACCTCGAATCGATACCCCATGCCGGACTCGGTCAGCAGGTGCTTGGGATGCGAGGGGTCATCCTCGAGTTTGCGGCGCAGCTGCGCGAGATACACGCGCAGGTAATGGGTTTCGGTGGCATACGCCGGACCCCACACCTCCTTGAGAAGCTCCTCGCGGCCGACCAACTTGCCGCGGTTGCGGACGAGGACTTCGAGCATCCCCCACTCGGTTGGGGTGAGGTGAACCTCGCTGCCGTGCTTGGTGACCTTCTTGGCGGCCAGGTCGACGGTGAACGATTCGGTCTCGATGACCGGTTGTTCGAGTTCGGAGGCCGCGGTGTTGCGCCGGACCGCCGCGCGCAGCCGCGCCAGGAACTCGTCCATGCCAAAGGGTTTCGTGACGTAGTCATCGGCCCCGGCGTCCAGCGCCTCGACCTTGTCCGACGAATCGGTGCGCGCCGACAACACGATGACCGGCGCGGTGAGCCAGCCGCGCAGACCGGCCAGCACGTCGATCCCGGAGATGTCGGGCAGGCCGAGGTCGAGGATCACCACGTCGGGCTTGTGTTCGGCGGCGGCCCGCAATGCGCCGGCGCCGCTGGACGCGGTGATCACCTCATAACCCCGCACGGACAGGTTGATGCGCAGCGCGCGCAGGATCTGCGGCTCGTCGTCGATCACCAGAACGCGAGTCACAGTGCGCCCATCTGTTGCGGCGCAGCCAAATCCACGATCACCGTCAGCCCGCCTCCCGGGGTGTCGGTGGCCGTAATCGTCCCGCCCATCGCTTCGACGAAGCCCCGCGCCACCGACATCCCCAGGCCCACGCCGGTGGTGTTGTCGTGATCTCCGAGCCGCTGAAACGCTGCGAAGATCTGCTCCTCGGCCCCGTGCGGGATTCCGGGGCCTTCGTCGATGACGTTGATCAGGACGCGATCGCCCACCCGTCCGGCGTTGACCCGCACCACACAGTTGGGCGCATAGCGCAGCGCGTTGTCGATCAGATTGGCCAGCACCCGTTCCAGCAGCCCCGCATCGGCCATCACCATCGCATCGGCGACGTCGACCTTGACCCGGTCGATCGCGGACCGGAAGAAACCGGTGGCGCCAGCCCCGATGCTGACCAGGGCCCGCTGCACGGTCTCCTCCAAATACACGACGCGCAGGTCCGGGTGGATCACCCCGGCGGCCAAACGCGATGAGTCAAGCAGGTTTCCGACCAGCGCGGTCAGCTGGTCGATCGACTCCTCGATGGTGGCCAGCAATTCGGCGGTGTCGGTGGGGGAGAAGGCGACGTCTTCGGCGCGCAGGCTCGAGACCGCGACCTTGGCCGCCGCCAGGGGTGTCCGCAGGTCGTGGCTGACCGCCGACAGCAGGGAACGGCGCAGTTCGTCGGCCCGCACGATCGCCTCGGTGCGGCTGGCTTCCTCGGCGAGCTCGCGTTGCCTGATCAAACCCGCGGCCTGCCTGGCCACCGCGCCGAGCACCCGCCGGTCGCGCGCGGAAAGCTTCCTGCCGGCCAGCAGCATCCAGAACTCGTCGTCACCGACCTCGATCGCGGTGTCGGCGGAATCGATTGTCACACAGGGATCGCGGCCCACACACGCCACCACCTCACTCTTCCTGCCGCGAGCGCGCGCTTGGTCGTCGGGCTCGCGCAACATGCTGACGGTTCGCTGGGCGTAGGTCTCACGGACTCGCTCGAGCAGCGTTTCCAGATCGGCGCCGCGCAGCACCGAACCGGCGAACAGGGTCAGCAGCTCGGCCTCCTGCGAGGCGCGCCGTGCTTCCCGGGTGCGTTTGGCGGCGAAGTCGACCAGCACCGCGACGGCGACCGCGATGAGCAGCAGCACCAATTCGGTGATGGCACTGTTGGGTTCGGCGATGGTGAAGCTGTGCCGCGGGGCGATCAGGAAATAATTCAGCAGCAGCCCGGACAGCACGGCTGAAAGCACCGCGGGCGCAATGCCTCCCAACAGCCCGACCAGCAGCACGCCGACGAAGAACAGGGCGCTCTCGCCGCCGGTGTCCAGATACGGGTCCAGCGTCGTCACCGTGATCGCGCAGATGACCGACGGTACGATCAGGGCCGCCAGCCACGACGCCACCCGGCGCTCGCGGGGCGCCAGCGAGGACGCGCGGAAGCCGCGCTTGGATTCCTCGTGGGTGACCAGGTGCACGTCGATCTTTCCCGACAGCTCGACGATCCGCGGGCCGATGCCCTCCTCGAACAGCCGGGCCCAGCGCGATCGCCGCGAGGTGCCGATCACCAGCTGTGTGGCGTTCATCTCGCGGGCGAATTCGAGTAGTGCTGTGGGCACCTCGTCGCCGACCACGGTGTGCATGGACGCGTCCAGGCTGCTGGCCAGTTCCCGGATCTTGGCCATCCGCGACTCCGACAGCCCGGCCAGCCCGTCGCCGCGGATGACGTGCACCACCATCAGCTCGGCGGTCGACTTCGAGGCGATCCGGGATGCCCGTCGTACCAGCGTTTCGGACTCGGGACCACCGGTGACCGCGACGACGACCCGTTCGCGGGCCTCCCACATGTCGGTGATCTTGTTCTCGGCCCGGTATTTGGCCAGCGCGGTGTCGACCTGGTCGGCCAGCCACAGCAGCGCCAATTCCCTTAGCGCGGTGAGGTTTCCACGGCGAAAGTAATTCGACAGCGCGGCATCGATGCGATCGGGCGCGTAGACGTTGCCGTGAGACAGCCTGCGCCGCAACGCCTCCGGCGTGATGTCGATGAGCTCAACCTGGGAGGCCTGGCGCACGATGAAGTCCGGTATGGTCTCCTTCTGCTCGATGCCGGTGATCTGCGCGACGACGTCGTTGAGGCTTTCCAGGTGCTGGACGTTGACGGTGGAGATCACGGTGATGCCGGCGTCGAGCAGTTCCTCGACGTCCTGCCACCGCTTGGGGTTCTTGCTGCCCGGCGTATTGGTGTGCGCGAGCTCGTCGACCAGCACGACCTGGGGGTGTCGCGCCAACACGGCCGGCACGTCGAGTTCGGGGAAGCTGCCGCCGCGATATTCGACATAGCGCGGCGGGATCACCTCGATGCCCTCAAGCAGCTCAGCGGTTTTCGAGCGCCCGTGGGTCTCCACCACGCCCGCCACCAGATCGGTGCCGCGTTCCAGCCGCCGATGCGCTTCGCCCAGCATCGCGTACGTCTTACCCACGCCCGGAGCCGCACCGAGGTAGATGCGTAGCTCCCCGCGCTTGGGATGGTGGTCGCGGAGGCCGACGTCACTCACGTCAACCATCATCCCCCCTCGCCGCTAACTCGTGACCGGATACCGGTGGTCGAGTTGCAGATTAAGTTGCAGCACATTGACGCACGGTTCACCGAAGAACCCGAGTCCGCGCCCACTGCGGTTCTGCGCGACCACTGCACGGATCTGATCTGGGCTGACGTGGCGGACTTTGGCCACCCGCGCCACCTGCATCTCGGCGTAGGCGGGTGAGATGTTCGGGTCCAGGCCGCTGCCGCTGGCGGTCACCGCATCGGCCGGTACCGCCGGGACGGCCGGGGCGGCGCCGCGGATCGGCACGATCTGGCCGATCGAATAGTCGTCGCCGTACTTGGCGCATTCGACGCGCACACCCTGGTAGACGGTGAGGAACGGGGCGGCTGTCGATCCGCACGGCTCGTTGACGCTGACCACCCGGGTCGGGCGGATGACGTTGCCGCGCGCGTCCCGCGGGCCGATCACCGACAGCACCGCACCCACGCCGCCGCCCGTGCAGAACGGTCGCGACCCGTCGACCCCCTCCAGCTTGCCGACCGCGGCGCTGCGCGCGCACACCGTCGTCAACAGGCTCGGTTTGAAGCCCGCGTCCGACGCCGACTTTCCGGCCGCCAGTTGCGCCGGGTCGGCGGGCGTGTCGACGATGCTTTCCGGGCCCAGGTTGCTGCCGCCCGACGACGTCGGGTCATACCCGGCGCCGGCGGCCGACGGACGACTCTGGAAGTACTGCGGCAGCGCGTTGCCGCTGGAGTCGGTGAACGATTGGCCGATCAGTCTGCTGCCCACCGGCTTTCCGTTGGCGGTCAGAATCGACCCTTCGGCCTGGTCGCGCAGCCCGGGAAACTGCGCGATGACCCAGATGAACAGGGGATAGGCCAGGCCGGTGATCGCGGTCAGCACCAGCAGCGTGCGCAGTGCCGCCCAGTGCAGGCGGACGAAATTCGAGAACGTCATGTCAGGACATCCCTGGGATGAATTGGACGATCAGGTCGATCGCCTTGATTCCGATGAACGGGGCGACGATGCCGCCGAGACCATAGACATAGAGGTTGCGGCTCAACAACTTTGACGCGCTGCTCGGCGTGTACCGCACGCCCCGCAGCGACAGTGGGATCAGCAGCACGATGATGATCGCGTTGAAGATGACCGCGGACAGGATGGCCGATTGCGGGCTGTGCAGCCGCATCACGTTCAGCAGATCCAGGCCGGGAAACAGTGCGACGAACATCGCCGGGATGATCGCAAAGTACTTCGCGATGTCGTTGGCGATCGAGAAGGTGGTCAGCGCGCCCCGGGTGATCAGCAGCTGCTTGCCGATCTCGACGATCTCGATGAGTTTGGTGGGATCGGAGTCCAGGTCCACCATGTTGCCGGCCTCTTTGGCGGCCGACGTGCCGGTGTTCATCGCCACCCCCACGTCGGCTTGAGCCAGCGCGGGTGCGTCGTTGGTGCCGTCGCCCGTCATCGCGACCAGCTTGCCGCCCTCCTGCTCGCGCTTGATCAGGTCGAGCTTGTCCTCGGGCGTGGCCTCGGCCAGGAAGTCGTCCACACCCGCTTCGTCGGCGATTGCCTTGGCCGTCAACGGGTTATCGCCGGTGATCATCACCGTCCGGATGCCCATCTTGCGCATCTCGTCGAACCGCTCGCGCATGCCCTGCTTGACGACGTCCTTGAGGTGGATGACCCCGAGCACTCTCGCCTCGCCGCCTCGACTTTCCCCGACGACCAGCGGTGTGCCGCCCCCGGCGGAGATGCCGTCGACGACCTGACCAAGCTGTGGGGGGACCTTGCCCCCTTGGGCGCGTACCCATTCCGCGACCGAGCTCGCTGCGCCCTTGCGCAACAGGTGATCCTCGAGGTCGACGCCCGACATCCGGGTGGTGGCCGAGAACGTCACCCATTGGGCCTGGGACAGCTCACCCGGTGTGCGCGCACGCAGCCCGAAGTGCTGCTTGGCGAACACGACAACCGAACGGCCCTCGGGTGTTTCGTCGGCCAGGCTGGACAGCTGCGCAGCGTCGGCCAGCTGCTCGGCAGAGACACCGTCGAGCGGGATGAAGGCCGCGGCCTGCCGGTTGCCCAGTGTGATGGTGCCCGTCTTGTCCAGCAGCAGGGTGTTGACGTCGCCGGCGGCCTCCACCGCCCGCCCGGACATGGCGAGCACGTTGCGCTGCACCAGCCGGTCCATGCCGGCGATGCCGATGGCCGACAGCAGCGCACCGATCGTCGTCGGGATCAGGCACACCAGCAACGACACCATCACGATTCCGGTGACGCCGCTTGCGCCCAGCGCCTGGCCGTCCGGGACGCCCGGGTTGTTCGCCTTGGCGTAGATCGCCAACGGCTGCAGGGTCGCCACGGCGAAGACGAAGATGATCGTCAGCGCAGCCAGCAGGATGTTCAGCGCGATCTCGTTCGGGGTCTTCTGCCGATTGGCGCCCTCGACGAGCGCGATCATCCGGTCGATGAAGCTCTCCCCGGGCTTCTGGGTGATCCGCACGACGATGCGGTCGCTGAGCACGGTGGTGCCGCCGGTGACCGCCGACCGGTCGCCGCCGGACTCGCGGATCACCGGGGCCGATTCGCCGGTGATGGCCGATTCGTCCACCGACGCAATGCCTTCCACCACGTCGCCGTCCCCGGGGATCACCTGCCCCGCCTCGACCACCACGACGTCGCCCTGCTGCAATTGCGGCGCGGCGACCGCTTCCTCGACCGCGGCCGCGCCGGGCGCCCAGTCCTTGAGGCGGCGGGCCAAGGTCTGGGTCTTGGCTCGGCGCAGCGTCTCGGCCTGGGCCTTGCCGCGGCCTTCGGCCACCGCTTCGGCGAGATTGGCGAACAACACCGTGAGCCACAGCCAGATCACGGTCAGCCAGGCGAACCACGTCGGGTCGATGATCGCCAGCGCGGTGCTCCAGGCGGCGCCGATTTCGACGATCAGCATCACCGGGTTGCGCCACAGGGTGCGCGGGTCGAGCTTGCGCAGCGCATCCGGGGTGGACGTCCACAGCATCTTGGGGTCGAGCAGCCCGCCCTGCACCCGTTTCCTGCCAGTGGCCGCCGCCGGCTGGGTCTGCTGCTCGGCGGGGTGGATCGCGGTCGCGGTCATCAGTGGATTCCTTCGGCGAGAGGCCCGAGCGCGAGCATGGGCAGGAACGTCAGGGCAACGACAATCAACGTGACGCCGGCAACCATGCCCACGAATTGGGGTCGGTGGGTGGGCAGGGTCCCCGCGGAATCCGGTGTGCTGCCCTGCCTGGCCAGCGACCCCGCCAACGCCAGAACGAGCACGATGGGCAGAAACCGGCCGAACGCCATGGCCAGGCCGAGCGCCGTGTTGTACCAGTCGGTGTTGGCGCTCAGGCCCGCGAAGGCCGACCCGTTGTTGTTGGCCGCCGAGGTGAACGCGTAGAGGACCTCGGAGAGCCCGTGCGGCCCGCCGTTGAGCATGCCGGCCCGTTCGCCGGGCAGCGCCATCGCGATCGCGGTGCCGGTCAGCACGATCAACGGGGTGACCAGGAAATAGCTTGCGGCGAGCTTGATTTCGCGCGGGTTGATCTTCTTGCCGAGGTACTCCGGCGTGCGCCCGACCATCAGCCCGGCCACGAAGACGGTGATCACCGCCAGCATGAGGATGCCGTACAGGCCCGACCCGGTGCCGCCGGGGGCGACCTCGCCCAGCTGCATGTTGAACATCGCGATCATGCCGCCGAGGCTGGTCAGCGAGTCGTGGGTGGAGTCGACGGCGCCGGTGGAGGTCAGCGTGGTCGCGGCGGCGAACACCCCGGAATCGGTGACGCCGAAGCGCTGCTCGACCCCCTCCATCGCCGCGCCGATCGACGTCGGCACCGTGCCGTGGTGTTGCGCCTGGAACCACAGCATGAACGCCGTGCTGGTGGTGTAGAGCGTCGCCATCACGGCCGCAATCGCGAAGCCCTGCTTGGTGTTTCCCACCATGCGCCCGAAGGTGCGCGGCAGCGAGAAGCCGATCACCAGGATCAGGAAGATTTCCAGCCAGTTGGTCCACACCGTCGGGTTCTCGAACGGGTGCGCGGAGTTCGCGTTGTAGAAGCCGCCGCCGTTGGTGCCGAGCTCCTTGATGACCTCCTGGCTGGCCACCGGCCCGCCGGTGATGGTCTGCTGGGTGCCGTTGAGGGTGGTGACCACCTGGTCGTGCAGGTGGAAGTTCTGGATCGCCCCGCCGGCCACCAGCAGAATCGCGCTGAGGACGGCGATGGGCAGCAGGATGCGCAGCGTTCCGCGGACCAGGTCCACCCAAAAGTTGCCCAGCTCGCCGGTGCGTCTGCGGGCGAACCCGCGCACCAGCGCGACGGCCACCGCCATCCCGACGGCGGCCGACACGAAGTTCTGCACCGCCAGGCCGGCCATCTGCACCAGGTGGCCCTGGGTGGTTTCACCGGAGTAGGCCTGCCAGTTGGTGTTGCTGACGAAGCTGACCGCGGTGTTCCACGCCAGCGAGGGCGTCATCTTCGTGGCCGGATCGTGTAGATGCAGCGGCAACTTGTCCTGCACGAGCTGGAATCCGAACAGGAACAGGATGCTGACCGACGAGAACGCCAACACGCTGCGCGCGTAGGCGCCCCACGTCTGCTCGGAGCGGGCGTCGACGCCGATCACTCGGTAGATCGCCCGTTCGACGTGGAGGTCTTTTTCCGACGTGTACACGCGAAACATGTAGTCGCCGAAGGGCACATGCACCACCACCACCGCCGCCACGAGTACGACGAAGAACAGGACCCCGGCCGTTGTCGTGTTCACTTAGAACCGCTCCGGGAACAGCAGCGCGCCTCCGAGGTAGAGCGCGATGAGGATCGAAAGCACCAGGCCGACCGCGTTTTGGTAGTTCACAGCCGCTCGACCAACTTCTGGGCCACGCCGAGTGCGGCGAACACCGCCACAGTCAGCACGACATACACCACCGCGCCCATCATTTCTCCGTCCCGTGCCTGCATACGAAAAGACCTCGACGAGCCAGCCACCGCGCGCCGGCCAAGCCAGCTCGAAACTAATTGGGGCACGCGGGCAACGGGCTTTGGGTTGACGCTTTCCTAACAGCGCCGCAGCGGCTCTTTACGTTTTCTTTACGGCCCGCCGACCCGGTAGATGCGCAGACAAAGGGCGAGTAGGGCCGGCTGAATTACCGGCTCGACGCAGGATGGGCCGGATCGTCCACCAACGGCAGCCGGACCCGGAAAACCGTGCAGCCCTCGGTGGATTCGGCCGTGACCGAACCATGATGGGCCTTGACGATCGAACTGACGATGGCCAGGCCCAAACCGTTGCCCGAGCCGTTGGATCTCGACTTGTCGGCCCGGACGAACCGCTCGAACAACCTGGGCAGCAGGTCCTCGTCGATGCCCGGGCCGTCGTCGGTGACGGTTATTTCCGCATACGGTGCGGGATCGTCACGGCGACAGGTGATTCCGGTAGTCACCGTCACCCCGGGCGGGGTGTGTACGCGGGCGTTGCTGAGCAGGTTGCTGACCAGCTGATGCAACCGGGCGTGATCGCCGCGCACCCACACCGGCTCGTCGGGCAGTTCCTTGACCCAGTGGTGCGTCAACGCGGCGACCCGCGCGTCGTTGACCGCATTGCTGACCACCTCGGCCAGGTCGACGTCTTCGGATTGCAGGTCTTGGCCTTCGCCCAGCCGGGACAGCAGGAGCAATTCGTCGACGAGCAAGGCCATCCGCCGTGCCTCGGACTCGATGCGGGCCAACGCGTATTCCGTGGTGGGCGGCAGCGCCGAACTGTCCTGGCGGGTGAGTTCGGCATAGCCCTGAATGGCGGCCAGCGGTGTGCGCAATTCGTGGCTGGCGTCGGTGATGAACTGGCGCATCCGCAGATCGGACTCGACCCGGTGCGCCAGCGCGCTATCGACGTTGTCCAACAAGCGATTCAACGTGTGCCCGACGATCCCGACCTCGTTTTGCGGGTTGGTGTCCTGCGGGGGGACGCGGACGCTGATCCGGTGGTCGTCGCCGGTGAGCGGCATGGCGGCGACATCGGCGGCGATCGCTGCCAGCCGGCGCAGCGGGCGCAGCGTGTAGCCCACCACCCACACGGTGAGCCCGGCGGTGATCACCAACGCGGTCGCGGTGAGCACCGTGGTAGTGAGTTGTTTGCGCGCGATGATGCGGTCGGCGAGGTTCTGCGACACCCCGACGACGAGGACGTCGGACCCGACGACGGTGCTGTCGACGCGATGCGGCCCGAGCCGGCCGAGGATCTCGGTGCGCGGCGGTCCATCGCCCCACGATTGCGCTTGCAGATCTTGGACGACGTCGGGCGGCGCGGGCCTCGGTTCGTCTTCGGAGAACACCGCCGACCCGATCACGGTGCCGTTGTGCAGCACGGCGATGAGGTTGCCCGGCGTCTGCCCGGTGAACTCCAGCATCGCCTGGGCAATCGGCGGGGTGCCGGGATGCGACGAAACGTGTTCGCCGTTCTGGTATTTCGTGTACTGATGGCTGAACGCGTCCAGGGACTCGGCGACGTCGGCATCGCTCATGATGTTGACATAGCCGCGCAGGCTCAGCACCGAGACGATGCCGACCGTCACCAGCACCACGCTGACCACGGCCAGCACACCGAGCAACAACTGGCGGCGCAGCGAGTGGGGAAACCACCGGGAATAGGCCCCGGAGGCGGTGCCCCGGTCTCGGGTCATTCCGCCGGCCGCAGCATGTACCCCACCCCGCGGACGGTATGAATCATCGGTTCGCGCCCGGAGTCGATCTTTTTTCGCAGGTAGGAGATGTAGAGATCGACGATGCTGGTGCGCCCGGCGAAGTCGTAATTCCAGACGCGGTCCAGGATCTCGGTGCGGCTCAGCGCGCGGCGGGGATTGCGCATGAGGAAACGCAGCAGTTCGAACTCGGTGGAGGACAGCGATATCTTGTCGCCGGCGCGGGTGACCTCCCGGCTGGCGCTGTCGACCTTGAGGTCGCCGACCTTGAGGGTTTCGGCGGTCGGCGTGGGTTGCTGGCCGGACCGGCGAAGCAGCCCGCGCAGCCGGGCGACCAGTTCCTCGAGGCTGAACGGCTTGGTCATGTAGTCGTCGGCGCCCGCGGTCAGACCGGTGACCCGGTCCATCACCGAGTCCCGCGCGGTGAGGAAGAGGGTGGGGGTGTAGGCGTCGGACTGGCGGACGCGTTCCAGGATCCGCAACCCGTCGACATCGGGAAGCATGATGTCGAGGACGAGGACGTCGGGGCTGACCCGGTCGAACTTGGCCATGGCCTCGCGCCCGTTGTGGGCGATGTCGACCACCCAGCCCTCGTAGTGCAGCGCCATCTTCACCAGGTTGGTCAGCGCCGGCTCGTCGTCGACCAGCAAAACCCTGATGGGGGATCCGTCGGCGCGGGAAATCCTGGGCAGCTGGCCCAGGATGGCTTGGCGTGGGCGCTGCGAACTGGAGTATTCCGACATCACGGTCATGTTCCTACATTGTGGCAAGGCACATACAGGATTGTCACGGAGTTCATAGAGTTCTCAAATGTGGCAAACCCTCCTCGGCCACGGTGTGAAGCCATTCTCCCGCCCCGATGCGGTGCGAACCCGGCTCCGCGCCGCGCCGGATCGGGTTGCGGCGCTTGCCGATTCCGGATTCCTCGGCGGCCGGATCACCGAGTCCATCCAGTGCCGTTGCAGCACGGGTGGATTGGGCTACCCGCATACGAAAACCGGGGCCGCACACCAGATCGGTGCGCGGCCCCGGCGTCGAGAGAAGGTGTCAGGCCCAGCTGGACCCAACGGCGCTGTCGGTGCTGGCCATGTTGCTGCCCGCGGACTGAACCTTCTGCCCGTGGGAG
>NZ_LZMG01000387.1:0-15353 GCF_001673615.1 Mycobacterium sp. 1245499.0 | reverse complement strand
TCGGTTTCGATGACCATCAGCGCGCCGGCCTCGCCGAAGACGAATCCGGTGCGGTCGCGGTCGAACGGGCGACAGGCCCCTACCGGGTCGTCGTTCTTGGTCGACATCACGATGCGCATCTGGGCGAACGCCGCTATCGCGACCGCCTCGATCCTGACCTCGACGCCACCGCAGATGGCGACGTCGGCCTCACCGAAGACGACGTTGCGCCAGGCCTGGGCCACCCCCTCGGAACCCGACGCGCACGCCGACACCGGCGTGATCACCCCGGCCCTGGCGTGCCGCTCCAGGCTCACCGCGACGGCCGCGCCGTCGGGCATGTACTTCGACACCGCCAGCGGCGAGACCCCCTTGATGCCACGGGCCCGCAGGTCGTCATAGCTGAACACGATCTGCTCGGCCGACCCCAGGCCGGTGCCGATGGACACCATCAGCCGGTTGGGATCGACCTCGGGTGAGCCGGCGTTCTCCCA
This sequence comes from Mycobacterium sp. 1245499.0, assembly GCF_001673615.1. Taxonomy (NCBI): domain Bacteria; kingdom Bacillati; phylum Actinomycetota; class Actinomycetes; order Mycobacteriales; family Mycobacteriaceae; genus Mycobacterium; species Mycobacterium sp. 1245499.0. The sequence continues at coordinate 14,880 of NZ_LZMG01000387.1, read as the reverse complement.
GGCCCGCCGGCTCAGCACGGTCGACATCCGCTGCAGGTAGCCCATTCGGTGGCGTTCGGCGCGCGTCAGGCCGCCGTCGAATTCCTCCAGCAGGTGTCCGCCGATGCGCACCGGCAGGTCGAACTCCTCGACGAACGAATCCTCGAGTTTGCGGATACCGCTTTGGCTGTCCAGCAACAGCTTCCAGGTGCTCTCGGCGTCAGTAGCCAACGCGGTCGTCATGGCGACGCCAGTGACGACCACGTTCGGCAGCGTTTTCCCGGTAACCAGCTCCGTCATGACTCGCAAAACCTTTCACTTGATGAGAGCCGATGACGCTGGACGTCGAGCCCCACTCCCCACCAATTCGTCAAGTACGAACTTCCATTGTCCCAACATCAAAAACTTGGGGCAACGAGACACGGCGTAAGCCGGGATTCTTGACCGCAAAAGGCGCCATCAGCTGGTGGTTCTTCGTTTGACGGCCGCGTTGGCCCGGGCGGGATCCGCCCGCTATTGGGCGCGCACCGCCTGCGCCCGCGCCATCAGCCCGCCGCCGCCGGGCAGGGCGCCCACCACGGTGCGGGCCAGCCGGTCGCGGCCCCGGACGCCGTCTGTCCTGGCCCGTCCGGCGCGCAGATGCCGCCAGCCGAGCGCCGCCCAGGTCGCCGCGACGGCGGCGTCGGTGACCCCGCCGCGGGCGCGGCGGCGGTCGAGGACCGCCAGGCCGAGCGCGGTCGCCGAGTGCACGACGTCGACCCAGACCCCGGCCGCCAGCACCTCCGGGCCGGGGTTGACTCCCGACAGGGCCGCCTGGGTCAGATGGCGGGCGCCCAGGATCCGGGTGACGACGAGCGCCTTGCGGTCGACCTGCACCCCGTGGATGTGATCGAGCACCTCAGCGGGGGCGGCCAGCAGCACCGCACCCCATCCCGCCCGGATCAGTTCGATCGCGCGAATCTTCATCGGTCAACCCCCCAACTGCCGTGCGAACGGCCCCACCCGTTCGATGAACCGATCGAAGAACGCCGCCGCGTCGACGTCAATGCCGATCAGCGCGTTGGGTTCTCGACGATCCGACCAATCGGTCACCGTCATGGCGCGGGTCAGGGTCCCGGTCAGCTCGATGTCCACCGTCGCCGCACGCGTGCTGACCAGTTCGGGGTCCAGCGCGACGGCGGCGGCCAACGGATCGTGCATGTGTGCCTGATACCCGTGGCCGAGTTCGTGATAGGCCTCCAGGTAGAACCGCGCCGCGTCCTCGATCACCCGGATCAGCGGGTTGGACGCGCCCGACCGGGTGCCGGGCTCGTCGGCTTCGCTCAGCCGCGTCGTCATCGCCCCCGCGGCCGCGGCCAGCCGCGCGAGGTGATCCGGCGTCAACGCGACCTTGCGGGTCAGGTCGAGACCGCACAGGATCGGAAGCCGCTGTTGCCCAACGGTTTCGGGGCGCCACGCCGCCAGCACCTCGGCCGCCGCCTCGGGATCGACGCTGATGTTCCACTCGGCCACCGCCGTGGTGTTGCCCCGGTGGTCGTAGGACCCGCCCATGATTACCAGCCGGCGCAGCAGCGTCGGCAGCTCGGGTTCGGCGCGCAGCGCCAGCGCCAAGTTGGTCAAGGGGGCGGTCGCCACCCCGATGAGCTCACCGGGAAAAGCCCGCGCCGCGCGCACCCAGGCGCTCGCCGAGTCATAGTCGGTGAGCCGGCCCGAGCCCCGCGGCAGGTCGGCATAGCCCAATCCCCTGGGGCCGTGGACTTTTGACGGCAGCCGCATCGGGCCGGTCAGGGTCTGTGGCGAGCCCTTGGAAACCGGTATCCCGGTGCGTTGGCACAGCTGCAGCAGGCCGAGATTGTTTTCGCAAACCTGTTCCACCCCAACGTTTCCCCCGGTCGAGGCGATGCCGACCACTTCGGCGTCCGGGCTGGCGAACAGGTAGATCAGCGCCAGCGCATCGTCCACGCCGGTGTCGACGTCAACGAAAACGGGCGAGGTCATTGCTTCCAACATACCGGCGACTAGGCTGGCACAATGCCAACCACGTCGGAGCCCCCGGAGGGGACTGATTTAACGCCGCACTTCGACGATGTGCAGGCCCACTACGACCTGTCGGACGACTTCTTCCGGCTATTCCTCGATCCCACCCAGACGTACAGCTGCGCGTACTTCGAGCGCGACGACATGACGCTGGAAGAGGCCCAGATCGCCAAGATCGACCTCGCCCTCGGCAAACTCGGGTTGCAGCCGGGCATGACGTTGCTCGATGTGGGCTGCGGGTGGGGGGCCACCATGATGCGGGCGATGGAAAAGTACGACGTCAACGTCGTCGGCCTCACCCTGAGCCGCAACCAGGCCGACCACGTCGAACAGCTGATCGCGAAGTCCGAGAGCCCGCGGTCGGCCAGGATCCTGCTGCAGGGCTGGGAGCAGTTCGACGAGCCGGTCGACCGGATCGTCAGCATCGGCGCCTTCGAGCACTTCGGGCACGAACGCTACGACGCGTTCTTCACTCTGGCGCACGACCTGCTGCCCGACGACGGGATCATGCTGCTGCACACCATCACCGGGCTGCACCCGACGGAGATGGTCGAGCGCGGCATGCCGATCTCGTTCACGTTCGCCCGGTTCATCAAATTCATTGTCACCGAGATCTTCCCGGGCGGACGGCTGCCGTCGATCCCGATGGTGCAGGAGCGCGCCACCGCGAACGGCTTCACGGTGACCCGCGTGCAGTCGTTGCAGCCGCACTATGCCAAGACGCTCGACATCTGGGCCGCCGGGCTTGAGTCGCACAAGGACGAGGCCATCGCGCTGCAGTCCGAGGAGGTCTACGAGCGGTACATGAAGTACCTGACCGGTTGCGCCGACGCGTTCCGCGTCGGCTACATCGACGTCAACCAGTTCACGCTGCAGAAGTGACTACCAGTGCACGCCGGGCACCAGGCGGACCAGCCGCTTGACCGGACGCGGTGTGCGGATGCCGCGGGTGACGGCGCGCACCGGCCGGCTGGGCTTGCGCCGCGGGCCGCGCGCGGCGGCCGCCGGGGCCGGTTGGGCGGTCAGCCCGCGTGCCGCCGCCGAGTCGGGATAGCCCAGGTAGAGCTGGTGCAGGACCCGCCGCGACGTCCGCGGGGCGAAGTAGTTGCCGGCCTCGGCGAGCGTCCCCAGCGGGGTGTCGATGCGGGCCGGCTTTTCCACCAGCCCGCGCACCACCATCGCCGCCGCCCGCTCGGGGCTGATCGCCGGCACCGGGTTGAGCCGGTGCGACGGCACGATCATGGGCGTGCGCACCAACGGCATATGGATGTTGGTGAAGGTGATGTGGTCCGACAGCACCTCCGAACCCACCACGTCGGAGAACGCGTCCAGCGCCGCCTTGGACGGCAGGTACGAGCTGTACTTGGGATTGCGGGCCTGCACACCGGCGCTCGACACGTTGACGACGTGGCCGAATCGGCGCTCGCGCCAATGGGGTAGCAGCGCCAGCACCATCCGGACCGCGCCGAAGTAGTTGACCGCCATCACCCGCTCGTAGTCGTGTAGCCGGTCGGTCGAGTTGACCACCGAGCGGCGGATGGACCGGCCGGCGTTGTTCACCAGGTAGTCGACGTGGTCGAACCGGCCCAGGATGTCCTTGACGGTGTGTTCCACCGACGCCGAATCGGTGACATCACACGTAAAGGCATGGGCGGCACCACCATTGGCGCGGATCTCGGCGACCAGCGAATCCAGCGCCGCGCCGTTGCGGGCCAGCGCGAACACGGTGGCGCCCCGCTCGGCGATCGCGATGGCCGCCGCCCGGCCGATGCCACTGGACGCCCCGGTGATGATGACGTGGCGACCCTGCAACGGTCCCCGCGGATCGTCGCGGCGCGCTCGATCCGGATCGAGGTGCTCCGCCCAGTACCGCCACAGCTTGGGCGCGTAGCCGGCGAACTCGGGAACAGTTATCCCGGTGTCCCGCAACGCATCTCGTGTCTTCTCGTTGACGAAGGTGGGCGCCAGGTCCACGACGTCGAGCACCTCGGCGGGGATGCCGAGCTGGGTGGCCGCCATGTTGCGCACCACCCGGGCGCGCCCGCGCACCTTGAGCACGGGGGCGGCCACCGCACGGGGCAGTGAACCGCGCAGCGGCGGCAGCCCGGCCGCCTTGGCCACGCCGCGGTAGATGCCACGCAGGCCGATGGTCTTCTCGGCGGTCAGGTGGAACGTCTGCTGATCGCGGCCGTCGGCGTGCATCAGCGCGACCAGCGCGTCGACGACGTAGTCCACCGGCACGATGTTGGTGCGGCCGGTGTCGGGCAGCAGGATCGGGGTCAGCTTGGGTAGGACCGCCAACTTGGCCAGCACGCCGAAGAAGTAGTACGGGCCGTCCACCTTGTCCATCTCGCCGGTGCGCGAATCGCCCACCACCACCGCGGGGCGGTAGATGCGATGACGCAGACCCGGCGCCGAGCGCACCAGCAGCTCGGCCTCGAACTTGGTCTGGTGATAGGGCGTCGGCAGCTGCTGGCCCACGTCGAAGTCGTCCTCGGTGTATTCGCCGGCGAAATCGCCCGCCACCGCGATCGACGACACGTGGTGCAACGTCGCGTCCAACCGCTGCGCCAGCGCGATCACCGCGCGGGTGCCCTCGACGTTGCTGGCCCGCTGTTCGGGTTCGCCGGCGGTGATGTCGTAGATCGCCGCACAGTGCACGACGTGATCGACCCGGCCCAGCTCGGCGAGCGCCTCGTCGCTCAGATCCAGTTCCGGCAGCGCACCGACCAGGGGTTTCACCCGTTCACCCCACGCCGCCGCGAGCCGCTCGAAACGGCCCAGCGACTGGCGTCGGACCAGCACCCACACCTGCGCCTCGGGCTCCGATTCCAGAAGGCGAGACACGACGCGGCGACCAATAAACCCGGTACCGCCGGTAACGACATACCGCATGAAGACATGGTGGCGGTGGCAGCCGCGCACGTCAACTGCCGATCTTGTGCGCCTGCGACTAGCTGGATGGTGGCGACCCGCTGCGCCCGGCTACGCCGCGCTTGCGATCGCCACTAGCTGTGGAAGTCGCGAATCCCGTCCCAGTCGACCAGCGTCCAGCCGGTCATCGGGTTCCCGCTGATCACCACCCGTCCCGTGTTCGGAATCGGGTGGCTGTCCATCAGGCTGTCCTTGGCGTTCTGGGCGTTCAGCAGCGTCCACACCATGATCGAGTTCCGGTGCGAGAACACCACCGGGTTGCGGTGCCCGCTGTTGTAGATCTTGTTGATCGCCGCGGTGAACTGGTCGTTGAACTCCTTGCCGCTGACCGAGCCGGGGATGCTGTCGGACACGTCGCCGTTGATCCAGTTCGCCGGCGCCAGCATGTAGGTCGACTTCGCCATCGACTCCGGTTTGCCGTTGAACCAGCCGGCGTCGATCTCCTGGATGCCAGGCAAGACCTCCACCTGCTTGCCGAGTTCGGCGGCCAGCGGAGCGGCGGTCTGCTGCGTCCGGATCATGGTGGAGGCGTAGACGGCGTCGTAGTCCTTGCGGCCGAGTTGGTGCGCGACCTGTTCGGCCTGTCCCTTGCCCTCCGGGGTCAGGCCGGGGCCCGGCACTCCGGTGTCGATGATGCCGCTGGCGTTGGCCTCGGACTGGGCGTGCCGGATGAACGTCACCGTGATGGACCGCGCCTGCGGTGAGCCGCCGCAGCCGGCGACGATCATCGTGGCGGTGAGCGCGGCCAGCGCGACGCCGGCCTTGCGGATCATGCTGCGCTTGGGCATGTCGATAGCCTGCCCTGTCGACGGCTCCGCTGGGAAGGGTTTGCGTTGCTTTGTTACCGCGCCGCCCCGGGGAGAGGGCCTTGATCATGCCCTCGTTTCGCCGGATGCCAGAGTGGACCGAGGATCCCTACCCAACGATCAGGAGACTTCCATGGCGATTGATCCGAGTGCCGTCGGCGCGGTCACCGAACCCATGCAGTTCGAATGGACCGATCGGGACACGCTGCTCTACGCGCTCGGCGTCGGCGCCGGGGTCGACGACCTGGCATTCACCACCGAGAACAGCCACGACATCGACCAGCAGGTGCTGCCGACCTACGCGGTGATCTGCTGCCCGGCCTTCGGCGCGGCGGGCCTGGTCGGAAAGTTCAACTGGGCCATGCTGTTACACGGATCGCAGAGCATCCGGCTGCACGCGCCGCTGCCGCCCGCCGGAAAACTCTCGGTGGTGTCGGAGGTCGCCGACATCCAGGACAAGGGTGAGGGTAAGAACGCGATCCTGGTGCTGCGCGGCCGGGGCACCGAACCGGATTCCGGGAAGTTGATCGCCGAGACGCTCACCACCTTGGTCATCCGGGGCGAGGGCGGCTTCGGCGGCATGCCGGGTCAGCGACCGATCGCACCCGAATTCCCCGACCGCGAGCCGGACGCCCGGATCGCGCTGCCCACCCGTGAGGACCAGGCGCTGATCTACCGGCTCTCCGGGGACCGCAACCCGCTGCACAGCGACCCGTGGTTCGCGCGCGAGCTGGCCGGCTTCCCCAAGCCGATCCTGCACGGGCTGTGCACCTACGGGGTGTCGGGTCGCGCGCTGGTCGCCGAGCTCGGCGGCGGCGTCGCGGCCAACATCACCTCGATCGCCTCGCGCTTCACCTCGCCGGTGTTCCCCGGCGAGACGCTGACCACGCTGATCTGGCGCACCGAGCCGGGCAAGGCGGTGTTCCGCACCGAGGCCTCCGGAACCGACGGTGCCGACGCGCGGGTGGTGCTCGACGACGGCGCGGTGGAATACGCCGCGCCCTGATGGGGGCGACCGCCGCTAGCCGCTGAGCTGATCGGCCAGCCGGTCGGTGAACTCGGCGGCCCGCGCGGGACTGTCGAGCGCGAACAGCGCGGCGGTGGCGCGGTCGCCGTCGTCGCCGTGCCGCACCAGGATCGGCACGCCGTCCGCGCGCACCGCGTCGAACGCGTCCTCGTCGGTGATGTCGTCGCCGAGGTAGACCGGCGTGAGCGCACCGGAGCCGGCCCGGTGCAGGTGATCGATCACCCAGCGCAGCGTTTTGCCCTTGTCCCAGTCCAGGTCTGGGCGCAGCTCGATCACCTCGCGGCCGGTGGTGACCCGAAGCCCGTCGCGGCGGCCAGCGGCGCGCACCGCCGCCAGCACCTCGCCGACGCGGTCGCGGGCGGCGTTGCGGTAGTGCGCGGCGACCCCGAATCGCTTGTGCTCCACCACGACGCCGGCGATCCCGCCCAGCTCGTCGCGCAGCCGCCCGGCCGCCTCCTCGAGCACCGGGATGGCGGCGGCCGCGGCCTCGTTCTGGTGGTGGGTGCCGTCGGGGGCGGTCAGCTCGAAGCCGTGGCTGCCCGCATACCAGATGCCCGGCACGCCAACGCGTTTGGCCACGTCGGCCAGGTCGCGGCCGGACAGCACCGCGACCGGGCACCGCGCGGCCAGCTTCTCCAACGCGTCGGTGGCCCCGGCGACGGGCCGCGCCGCATCCGGGTCGTCGACGATGTCCGACAGCGTGCCGTCGAAGTCGAAGAACACGGCCGGGCGCCGGGAGGCCAGCCCATCGGCCAAGGCCCGCAACGCATCCGGCAGTTGCGACATCCGGCGGTCCCCGGTGCGCACGGTGACCTCGTCCAGGTCGGCGACCACCGCGTCGGCCCCGGCATCCTCCAGCGCGGCACCGGCGGCCGGGTCGAGGCCGATCACCAGCGCGAACCCGGCGGCGCGCGCGGCCTCGACGCCCGCGGCGTCCCCGGCGACCACCACGCAACGGCCGGGGCGCACCCGCAGCCGGTCGGCCGTCCGCGCCGGGCCGTCGGCGCTTACCGCGGCGCCCACCCCGATTTCGCGCAGTTGCGCGGCCAACGACGAGCCGAGCGCGCCGTCGGCGTCGAACAGCACCGCGTCATGGCGGCGCGGGTCGATGACGGCCCGCCCCAATTTGCCCATGACCAACCTTCTCACGGTGGCCGGCGCCCCCGGGGCCGGGTCAGGGCCGGGTCAGTGCCGGGCGCGCCCCGGCGCCGACGGATGCGTCGGCGGTACCGGGCGGGCGACCCGGCGCGGGGAACGCTTGCGGGTGAACAGCAGCACGGAATCGTCGCCGAGGGCCACCAGGCGCGCCATGCCCAGCTCGATGCCGGCGGCCAGCTGCTTGACGTCGAACGCGTCGCCGTGTTCGGCGGTGATCCCGAAGACCAGTTCGTCGCCGTAGCTCAGCACCGCGACGCCGGTGTGCAGCGCCGTGGCGGTCGGGGGGATCGGCAGCAGCCGTTCCAGCGTCTGGCCCATCACCCGAAGCCGGCGGCGCGGCCCGGGCACGTTGGTGGCCAGCGTGACGATGGCCCGCTGCGGCACGCGGGAGAGCAGCTGTAAGACATTGCTGCGCAACACCTTCGGCAGCAAGCCGAGCACCGACTCCGCGATGCCCAGGGGCTGGGCGGCCTGCTTGGCCTGCCACCGGGTGTGCACGGTCTGCAACCGCCGCACCGGGTCGTCGTGTTCGACCGGCAGGTGCGAGAGCATGGCCGAGCGGACCGGCAGCGGCACCAGGGCGCGCAGCGAGTCGGCCCGCGGTTGTTCGCCGCGGCCGATCAGCGCCGTGCGGAATCCTTCGGTGATGGCGGCCAGCGCGACGTCGTTGGCGCTCACCCCGAACTTGCGGCAGACGCTGTCGACGTCGGCGATCGGCACCCGCACGGTGCTGTAGCGCCGCAGCGTGCTCACCGCGTCGGTGCGCACGACCGGCCACAGCGCGTCGATCAGGGCGCCGGTCAGGTTGCCGGTGGCCAACGAGGCGCGCCACAGCGCGTCCGCCCAGCCCGGTTTGGCGGATGTGGATGGCGAAACCTGCTTGCCCGCGGCATTGTTGGCGAAGGTATCGGCGTCGGCGTCGTCGCAGAGCCTGCTGATCAGCCGGGCGGCCGGGTTGCCGTCGAGCAGCCCGTGATGGGTTTTCATCAGGATCGCCCACCGGTTGCCCGTCAGGCCCTCGATGATCCAGCACTCCCATGGTGGCCGGTCGGAATCCAGCGGCCGTTCCAGCGCGTAGGCGATGGCCCGGGACAGCTCAGCCTCGTCGCCCGGGCGGGGAATCGCCACCCGGCGCAAGTGGTGGGCCAGGTCGAAGTCCGGGCAGTCGATCCACTCCTGATTGCGCGGCTGGGCCCGCAGCAGCTGAGTGCATCGCGCGATGGGCTGGATACGTTCCGCCAGAAGGCTTTTGAGCCGCTCGTAATTGGGCGCGGTGCCGTCGACGATGGCGACCGCCCCGACCGCCAGGCTGGCGTGCTGATCCGGATCGTGGGCCTGCAGGAATGCCGTGTCCAGTGTCTGCGCCATGCTGCCCCCGGCCGTGTCCGCTTTTTTGAACTTGTACCAGTATCTGTGGAGCTCGTGATCCGCGGTAGTGCCCGCAGCGTTAAGACCTTGTTTAGGAGTTGACGATCGGTTTAACAACGGTTGTACCGGGCCGAGGTTAAATCGAACACCAGTTCGATATACTCGCATCCGTGGGCTGGTTCAACGGGCCGCCGAGCTGGGCGGAAATGGAGCGGGTGCTCGACAGCAAGCCGCGCCATGCCGGGGAGTCGGCGGGCCCGGAATCCGACGGCCCGCTGTCGCGCCGGCGCGCGACGTATCAGCCGCCGGATGACGGCCGGGCGTCCCGCTCGTCCGTCGCCTATGCCGAACTGCATGCGCATTCGGCGTTCAGCTTCTTGGACGGGGCGAGCACGCCCGAGGAACTGGTCGAGGAGGCGGCCCGGCTGGACCTGCGCGCCCTGGCGCTCACCGATCACGACGGCCTGTACGGGGCGGTGCGGTTCGCCGAAGCGGCGGCCGAGCTCGACATGCGCACCGTGTTCGGCGCCGAACTGTCGCTGGGCCCGGGCGCGCGCACCGAGGTGCCGGACCCGCCCGGCCCGCACCTGCTGGTGCTGGCCCGCGGTACGGAGGGTTACCGGAGGTTGTCGCGGCAACTGGCCGCGGCGCACCTGGCCGGCGGCGAGAAGGGCAAGCCCCGTTACGATTTCGACGCGCTGACCGAGGCCGCCGGCGGACACTGGCACATCCTGACGGGCTGTCGCAAAGGCCATGTGCGCCAAGCGCTTTCCGAGGGGGGGCCATCCGCGGCCGAACGGGCGCTGGCCGACCTGGTGGACCGCTTCGGTGCGCACCGGGTCAGCATCGAGCTCACCCATCACGGTCAACCGCTCGATGATGAACGCAACGCCGCGCTGGCCGCGCTGGCCCCACGCTTCGGGGTGGGCGTCGTCGCCACCACCGGCGCGCATTTCGCGGGGCCGTCGCGGCGCCGGCTGGCCATGGCGATGGGCGCCATCCGGGCGCGGGAGTCCCTGGATTCGGCCGCCGGGTGGCTGGCCCCGCTGGGCGGTTCGCACCTGCGCTCCGGGGAGGAGATGGCCCGGCTGTTCGCGCAGGTGCCCTTTGGGGGCACCGACGTGGTGACCGCGGCCGCCGAGCTGGGCGAGCAGTGCGCGTTCGGGCTGGCGCTCATCGCGCCGCAGCTGCCGCCGTTCGACGTGCCCGCCGGGCACACCGAGGACAGCTGGCTGCGGCAGCTGACCATGGCCGGGGCGCGCCGGCGCTATGGGTCGGCCGAGCAGGCGCCGCGCGCCTATGCCCAGATCGAGCACGAACTCAAAGTCATTGCCCACCTGACGTTTCCGGGTTACTTCCTGGTGGTGCACGACATCGCCCGGTTCTGCCGGGAGAACAACATCCTGTGCCAGGGGAGAGGATCGGCGGCCAACTCCGCGGTCTGTTACGCCCTCGGTGTCACCGCCGTCGACCCGGTGGCCAATGAGCTGCTGTTCGAGCGCTTCCTGTCGCCGGCCCGCGACGGGCCGCCCGACATCGACATGGACATCGAGTCCGACCAGCGCGAAAAGGTCATCCAGTACGTCTACGACAAATACGGCCGCGACTATGCCGCCCAGGTCGCCAACGTCATCACCTACCGGGGAAAGATCGCGGTGCGCGACATGGCCCGCGCCCTGGGCTTCTCGCAGGGCCAGCAGGACGCGTGGAGCAAGCAGATCAACCACTGGAACGGGCTCGCCGACGCACCCGATGTCGAGGGCATTCCCGAACCGGTGGTCGACCTGGCGAACCAGATCCGCAACCTGCCGCGGCACATGGGCATTCATTCCGGCGGCATGGTGATCTGCGACCGGCCGATCGCCGACGTGTGCCCGGTGGAGTGGGCGCGCATGGAGAACCGCAGCGTCCTGCAGTGGGACAAAGACGACTGTGCGGCAATCGGTTTGGTGAAGTTCGACCTGCTCGGGCTGGGGATGCTGTCGGCGCTGCACTATGCCATCGACCTGGTGGCCGAGCACAAGGGGATCGAGGTGGACCTGGCCCGCCTCGACCTCTCCGAGCCGGCGGTGTACGAGATGCTGGCCCGCGCCGATTCCGTCGGCGTGTTCCAGGTGGAGTCACGCGCGCAGATGGCCACCCTGCCGCGGCTGAAGCCGCGGGTGTTCTACGACCTGGTGGTGGAGGTCGCGCTGATCCGTCCCGGCCCCATCCAGGGCGGGTCGGTGCATCCCTACATCCGGCGGCGCAACGGGGAGGCGCCGGTGGTCTACGACCACCCGTCCATGGAGCCGGCGCTGCGAAAGACGTTGGGAGTGCCGCTCTTTCAGGAGCAGCTGATGCAGCTCGCGGTCGACTGCGCGGGTTTCTCGGCCGCCGAGGCCGATCAGTTGCGCCGCGCCATGGGGTCCAAGCGCTCGACCGAACGCATGCGACGGCTGCGCGGCCGATTCTACGAGGGCATGCGCGCGCTGCACGGCGCCAGCGACGAGGTGATCGACCGCACCTACGAAAAGCTGGAGGCCTTCGCCAATTTCGGCTTCCCGGAAAGCCATGCGCTGAGCTTCGCGTCGCTGGTCTTCTACTCGTCGTGGTTCAAGCTGCACCACCCGGCGGCGTTCTGCGCGGCGCTGCTGCGCGCCCAGCCGATGGGGTTCTACTCACCGCAGTCGCTGGTGGCCGATGCGCGCCGGCACGGCGTGACGGTGCACGGCGCGTGCGTCAACGCCAGCCTGGCGCACGCCACGCTGGAGAACGCCGGAACCGAGGTGCGGTTGGGGCTGGGCGCGGTCCGCCATATCGGCGACGACCTGGCCGAGCGGCTGGTCGAGGAGCGAAAAGCCAACGGCCCGTTCGCTTCTCTGCTGGACCTGACGGCACGGCTGCAGTTGAGCGTGCCGCAGACCGAGGCGCTGGCGACGGCCGGGGCTTTTGGTTGCTTCGGCATGTCCCGGCGCGAGGGGTTGTGGGCGGCCGGGGCGGCGGCCACCCAGCGGCCGGGCCGGTTGCCCGGGGTGGGATCGTCCTCGCACATCCCCGCGCTGCCCGGGATGAGCGAGCTGGAGCTGGCCGCCGCCGACGTGTGGGCCACCGGCGTCTCCCCGGACAGCTACCCGACGCAGTTCCTGCGGGCCGACCTGGACGCGATGGGGGTGGTGCCCGCTGAGAAGCTGGGCTCGGTGCCCGACGGCGACCGGGTGCTGATCGCCGGCGCGGTCACCCATCGGCAGCGGCCCGGCACGGCGCAGGGGGTCACGTTCATCAACCTCGAGGACGAGACCGGGATGGTCAACGTGCTCTGCGCCCCGTGGGTGTGGGCGCGGCATCGCAAGCTGGCGAACTCGGCGCCGGCGCTGCTGGTGCGCGGGCAGGTCCAGAACGCCAGCGGCGCGATCACCGTCGTCGCCGAGCGGCTGGGCCGCATCACCCTGGCGGTCGGCTCGAAATCCCGCGACTTTCGCTAGGAATCACCCTCGCCATCGCTTGGAATCGGCTGTAAATGACCCGTTGCGTGGAATCGGCAGTAACGATTCACCGTTACTTTCAACATGAGATTCAAGGCTGCGGGCCATGGCGCCGCGATACTGAGTTGTGCTGCAGCGCTTGTCTTTTCTGCCCCGGTCGCCGGCGCCGACCCGCCCGGGCCGGCCGACCCGCACCAGCCGGACATCACGAAGGGCTTCTGCCCGGGCGATCGATGGGGTTACGGCAAGTTGGCCGTCTGTGATGGCGACAAGTATCCCGACGGGTCGTATTGGCACCAGTGGATGAAAACCTGGTTGACCGGACCTCAGTTCTATTACGACTGCGTCAGCGGCGACGAGCCTCTTCCGGCGCCGCCACCGCCCGGCGGCTGCGACGGGGCGATTCCGCGCGATGCGCCGCCCCCACCCACAAACTGACCTCTCAGGACGACGACTAACCGCCCGGCGTCGTCCAGACCCGGCTCGGGGTAATCGCCAGCCGGGTGCTGAATGCATCCATCGACATGCCCTCGTTCGACTCCAATTGCTCGGCAAGCTCACGGTATTTCGCCCAGTACGGTTCGTCGTTCCGGCAATTGACGTCGGTGGCATCGATGGTGGCCGTCCCGCCGATGACGATGATGCCGCCACCGCTTCCGTCCGAATCAAGGTTGAGGCTGACTTGGGGGTGCGCCTTGACGTGGGCGACCTTGGCGGCCTGCGGCAACGTGTACACCGTCAGCTTGGTGCCGTCGAAGTAGAACCAGACCAGCCGGGGAACCGGCTGACCCGATTTGGCGACGGTGGTCAGCCAGCCGAAGTTGTCTGACCGCAGCCTGTTGGAAACCTCTTGTGTCAGTTCGACGCTCATCAGCCGAATGTAACCTCCAAGCATGACCCTGAATCTGTCCGTCGACGAACTGCTCACCACCACCCGCTCGGTCCGCAAGCGTCTCGACTTCGACAAGCCGGTGGGCCGCGACGTGCTGACGGAATGCCTCGAACTGGCGCTGCAGGCGCCCACCGGTTCCAATTCGCAAGGCTGGCAATGGGTGTTCGTCGAGGACGCCGAGAAGAAGAAGGCGATCGCCGACGTCTACCTGGCCAACGCCCGCGGCTACCTCAGCGCCCCGGGGGCCGAATACCCCGAAGGCGACACGCGGGGCGAGCGGATGGGCGCGGTCCGCGATTCCGCGACCTACCTCGCCGAGCACATGCACGAGGCACCGGTCCTGCTGATCCCGTGCCTGGAGGGCCGCCCGGACAAGTCGCCGCTGGGCGGGGTGTCGTTCTGGGCGTCGCTGTTCCCGGCGGTCTGGAGCTTCTGCCTGGCGCTGCGCTCGCGGGGACTGGGGTCGTGCTGGACGACGCTGCACCTGCTGGGCGACGGCGAGCAACGGGTCGCCGACGTCCTGGGCATCCCGAACGACCGCTACAGCCAGGGCGGGCTGTTCCCGATCGCCTACACCAAGGGCACCGATTTCCGCCCGGCCAAGCGGCTGCCCGCCGACCAGGTCACGCACTGGGACGCGTGGTGACCAGCGGCCAGACTTCGACCACCCCGTGCGCGACCGCGCAGGGCGTCTGACTCACCCGCTCGATCGCCGCCTCGAGGTCATCGGCCTCGAACACCGCGAACCCCGCGATCGGCAGCTCTGAACTCATAAACGGCCCGGCCTCGACCCGCAGTCCGGCCCCGTCTGGGTTGCGCACGGCAACGGGTTCTCCGGCAATCCCGACAAGTGCGCCGGCCGCACGCAGTTCGTCGTCGCGCGTGTGCGCGGCACGCTTGCAGTCGTCGCTCGCCCGGCGGTAGCCGGCTTCGTCTCCGTAACCGATCGTGATGAAGGTAGCCATATCACTGCTGACTCGCGCGGGGCCCAGTACTCATCGGGCCCCGGCGTAGCCGTGTTGCCGCCAGGCTTCGTAGACGGCGATCGCCGCGGCGTTGGACAGGTTCAGCGAGCGCCGGCCCGCCAGCATCGGGATGCGCACCTGCCCGGTGATGTGCGGGTCGGCCAGCGTCGCGGCGTCCAGCCCGGTGGGTTCGGGACCGAACATCAACACGTCGCCGGCCCGGTAGCGCACGTCGGCGAACGAGGTGGGC
>NZ_LZMG01000386.1:0-787 GCF_001673615.1 Mycobacterium sp. 1245499.0 | reverse complement strand
GCCGCCGGCGTCGCCGAAATTGACCAGCACCGGACGGGCGTCTCGCAGCAGGTCGAACACGCGCGACGAACCGTCGGCGGTGAGCAGATCCAGGTCGGGCATGCGGCGCCCCACCAGCGGGTGCCCCTCCCCCAGGTCGTAGCGGATGTCCAGGCCCGACATCATCGCCGCGAAACGCGCGCGGGGTTCGTCCATGTCGAGCAGCTCGGTCACGGTGTCGCGCAGCGCCTGGGTGCGGTCGTCGGGGCGAAGGAGCGCCATCTGCGCCAACGCGTTGCGCAGCACACGCTGGGCGACCGGATGCCGTTCGGCGTGATAGGTGTCCAGCAGACTGTCGCGTGATGTCTTGGTGACCACCTGGCCCAGCTTCCAGCCCAGGTTCACCGCATCCTGCACGCCGGTGTTCAGGCCCTGCCCGCCCACCGGGTGATGGATATGCGCGGCGTCGCCGGCGAGCAGAACCCGCCCGCGCCGATAGTTCGCGGCCTGTCGCGCCGCGTCGGTGAACCGGGAAATCCAAGCGGGACTGTGGATCCCGTAGTCGGTTCCGTATACGGCGACGAGTGCCTCACTCAGCTCGCGCAGCGTGGGTTCGGACGGCGGCCCGAGGCGCCGCTCGGTGACCATGATCCGAACCGGTCCCCCCTCCTCGGCAACCGAAAGGGCATGGACACCGAGCGCGTCGTGGCGGATGCCCCACTGTGGGGATTGCTCGGCCGCGGAGTCCATTTCGGCTTCGGCGAGCAAATAGCTCGTGGTCGCCTCCCAGCCCGGGAACTCGATGCCG
>NZ_LZMG01000385.1:0-648 GCF_001673615.1 Mycobacterium sp. 1245499.0 | reverse complement strand
ATCATCCTGATCGTCGCGCTGGCGGTGGTGCCGATCGTGGGAAACATGTTCCCGCAACAGGTTTCGTTCCTGCCGGCTCAGCATGTCCGCGACGTCGACGTAGCCCTCTTCGACGAGGCCGGTCTTGGCGTCGACGATGCGGTAGGCCTGCGTCTGGCGCTGGATCGGCTGGGCTTCCAGGATGATCACCCGCACCTCGCCCTCGTCGAAGTCGCAGCGGCGCTGCACGGCGGCCAGCAGCTGCTCGTTGTGCAGGTGGCCTTCGCCGAAGTTCCACCCGATCAGCGGTCCGGCGATGATTTCGCCGTCGCGCAGCAGGTAGTCGGCCTCGTCGGCGCCGTCGGGCAGGGCGCGGGACACCAGCCCGCCCAGCGCCCGGCCGTGGGTGTGCATGGACCGCCACCCCATCAACTTGTCGATCATGAGCTCGGCGGTCTGCGGATCATAAAGGCGGGCAAGCTGATTGGGTGCCAGCGCCGACGCCTTGGTGATGTTCGCCTCGATCTTGTCCTCGGCGCACTTGCGCAGGCACCAGGTGCTGGTCGCCCAGTTGCCCGCGTAGTAGCGCATCGCCGGCAGGAACGAAACCTGTTGCGGGAACATGTTTCCCACGATCGGCACCACCGCCAGCGCGACGATCAGGATGAT
>NZ_LZMG01000384.1:0-11107 GCF_001673615.1 Mycobacterium sp. 1245499.0 | reverse complement strand
CCGGTGATCACCCCGACCGGTTTGCCCTCCTCGACCACCATCAACGCGTCCCAATCGCGCAGCGCCTTGCCGGCCGCGCTGACCAGTTCGCCGGCGCCGATCATCGGCAACGGGGGGCTCATGTGCAGCGACACCGCGTCGGCCAGTTTCGCCCGCCCCTCGAAGACCGCGGACAGCAGTTCGCGTTCGGAGACGCTGCCGGCCACCTCGCCCGCCGTCGGCCGGCGGCTACGCGCCCCCACCACCCGGACCGGCGATCCGCACGCTGCCGACGGAGCAGTACACGCCGTGGCTGACCCGCGCGCTGGCCTTCATCATCGACATCCTCCCGTACGTCGTCGTGCACGGCATCGGCACCGCGATCCTGGTCGCCACCCAGCAGACCGCCTGCATCACCGACGTCACTCAGTACTCGGTCAACCAGTACTGCGCCACCCAGAACTCGACCGTCGGCATGGTGGCGCAGTGGCTGGCGTCGATCATCGGGCTGTTCTATTTGATCTGGAACTACGGCTACCGGCAGGGTGCCACGGGCTCGAGCGTCGGCAAGTCGGTGCTGAAGTTCAAGGTGGTCAGCGAAGTCACCGGTCAGCCGCTGGGCTTCGGGATGTCGGTGGTGCGCGCGCTGGCGCACTTCGTCGACGCGATCATCTGCTTCATCGGTTTCCTTTTCCCGCTGTGGGATTCGAAGCGCCAGACGCTGGCGGACAAGATCATGACGACGGTGTGCCTGCCGATCGACGGCGCCGAGAGGCCGGCCGTCACCTAGGCTGAGCGTCGATGAGCGACGACGCACCCCACGAGTTCACCGGACTGGCCACCAAAGCGATCCACGCCGGCTATCGGCCGGACCCGGCGACCGGCGCGGTGAACGCCCCGATCTACGCCAGCAGCACCTTCGCCCAGGACGGCGTCGGCGCCCTGCGCGGCGGGTTCGAATACGCGCGCACCGGCAACCCGACCCGGACCGCGCTGGAAGCCGCGCTGGCCGCCGTCGAAGAGGGCGCCTACGGGCGGGCCTTCGGGTCCGGCATGGCCGCCACGGACTGCGCCCTGCGCGCGGTGCTGCGGCCCGGCGACCACGTCGTCATCCCGAACGACGCGTACGGCGGCACCTTCCGGCTGATCGACAAGGTCTTCACCCAGTGGAACGTCGAGTACACCCCGGTCGCCCTGCATGAGCTGGACGCCGTCGCCGCCGCGATCACGCCGCGAACCCGACTGATCTGGGCGGAAACGCCGACCAATCCGCTGCTTTCGATCGCCGACATCGCCGCCCTGGTCGAGCTGGGCCGGCAGAGTTCGGCAAAGGTGTTGGTGGACAACACGTTTGCCTCGCCCGCGCTGCAGCAGCCGTTGACGCTGGGTGCCGACATCGTGCTGCACTCGACCACCAAATACATCGGTGGACACTCCGACGTGGTGGGCGGCGCGCTGGTCACCAACGACAAGGAGCTGGACGAGGCGTTCGCGTTCCTGCAGAACGGTGCGGGCGCGGTGCCCGGCCCGTTCGACGCCTACCTGACCATGCGCGGCCTGAAGACCCTGGTGCTGCGCATGCAGCGGCACAGCGAAAACGCTTCGGCCGTTGCGGAATTCCTCGCCGGGCATCCCGCGGTGGGCACGGTGCTCTATCCCGGCCTGCCCTCACACCCCGGCCACCAGGTTGCCGCGCGGCAGATGCGCGGCTTCGGCGGCATGGTTTCGGTCCGCATGCGCGGCGGCCGCGCCGCCGCCCGCGACCTGTGCGCCAAGACCCGGGTGTTCATCCTGGCGGAGTCCCTGGGCGGGGTGGAGTCGCTGATCGAGCACCCCAGCGCCATGACGCATGCGTCAACGGCCGGGTCGCAATTGGAAGTCCCCGACGATCTGGTGCGCCTGTCGGTCGGCATCGAAGACATCGCCGACCTGCTGGCCGATCTGGAGCAGGCCCTGCACTAGCGGCGATCGCGAGCGCGAATGCCCTGTTAGCCGGGCGCACGTGCGATCGCGCCCGGCTGGCCGGGCGCTCGCCTGACGCGGGGGGCTAGGAGTGGTAAGGCTCCGCGCTGACCAGCGTGACCTCGACGGTGTTGCCGTTGGGCACCACGTAGCTGCGGGTCTCGCCCTCCTTGGCGTCGATCAGGGCGCCGCCCAGCGGTGAGTTGGGCGAGTAGACCTCGAGCTTGCCGTCGTTGACGCCCTCCTGGCGGGTGGCGATCAGGAAGGTCTCGGTGTCGGACTTGTCGCCGTTGTAGTAGACCTTGACCACCGAACCGGGCAGCGCGACGCCGGACTGCTTGGGCGCCTCGCCGACCTTGGCGTTGTTGAGCAGGTCCTGCAGCTGGCGGATGCGGGCCTCTTGCTGGCCCTGCTCCTCGCGGGCGGCGTGGTAGCCGCCGTTCTCGCGCAGGTCGCCCTCCTCGCGGCGGTCGTTGATCTCCGCGGCGATGATCGGACGATTCGCGATCAACTGGTCGAGCTCGGCCTTGAGCCGGTCGTGTGACTCCTGGGTCAGCCAGGTCACGGAAGTGTCCGTCATCTCGTCGTGCTCCTCGTATGTTGTTCCGCGAGTCCGCGTTGAGTCCTGTTAGCTCCGCCGCCCGGTGTGCGCGGGTGCCTCCCCGTGTGCTGCCGCTCCGTTTTGCTCACGTCCGCTAATGCAGCAACACGGTCCCAACCGGAACCGTGCATTCACCCATGTTACCACCGCGCAAACAGTTGATGACCCCATATTCGCAGTTCGCTGTGGATCTGCGAGGTCACGCCGGGCGCAGGTAGGCGGGCACATCGGTGCCGCAGCCATAGATGTCGGCGACCACCGGCGGCTCGAAGGATTTCACCGTCGTGGTCACCTGCACGGTGGCGGCATCCGACGGCGGGACCAGCAGTTCCCGGCGGCCCGTCTCGCTGCCGTCCTTCGACCGGACCCGCACGATGCAGTCCACCGGCCGGGACGGGTCCGATCGCGTCACGCTGATCGTTATCGACGCGGTCTGGTCGTCGATCACCCGATAGCCAGCCGTCGTCCCCTTGACGTCGCTGGTGCCGAACCGGTGATAACCGATGACGGCAATGACGAGTCCGGCCACCACGACCAGCGCGCCCAGCGTGACGATCACCCACCGCCGGGGGACGCGCGACAGCCGGGAGCGCCCATAGCGGGCCTCCGGACGCGGAATCGGGGCTTCGGTCATGGCTGATTTCGCCTGGTGGTGGGCTGCCCGGCACCGGCCGACAGCATGCAACGAACTAGGAACTGGAATTATAGGGTCAGACCGGGCGACCACCAGAAGTGACAAAGGGAGCACGTGAGCGAATTGCGGTTGATGGCGGTGCACGCCCACCCCGACGACGAGTCCAGCAAGGGCGCGGCCACGCTGGCCCGCTACGCCGACGAAGGCCATCGCGTCCTGGTGGTGACGTTGACCGGCGGTGAGCGCGGCGACATTCTCAACCCGGCGATGGACCTGCCGGAGGTGCACGGACACATCGCCGAGATCCGCCGTGACGAGATGGCCAAGGCCGCCGAGATCCTCGGCGTCGAGCACACCTGGCTGGGTTTCGTCGACTCGGGATTGCCCCAGGGCGACCCGCCGCCGCCGCTGCCCGAGGGCTGTTTCGCGCTGGTGCCGCTCGAGGAGTCGATCGGGGCGCTGGTCCGCGTGGTCCGCGAGTTCCGTCCGCACGTGATGACCACCTACGACGAGACCGGCGGCTACCCCCACCCCGATCACATTCGCTGCCACCAGGTTTCGGTGGGCGCGTACGAGGCGGCCGGCGACTACCGGCGCTTCCCCGACGCCGGCGAACCGTGGTCGGTGTCCAAGCTCTACTACAACCACGGGTTCCTGCGGGCCCGGATGCAGCTGCTGCACGACGAAGCCGTCAAGCACGGCCAGGAACCGCCGTTCAAGAAGTGGCTCGAGCACTGGGACGCCGCGCACGATCCGTTCGAGTCCCGGGTGACCACGCGGGTCGAATGCTCGGCGTACTTCAGCCAGCGCGACGACGCGCTGCGGGCGCACACCACCCAGATCGACCCCGACCACGACTTCTTCGCCGCTCCGATCGCCTGGCAGCAACGGCTTTGGCCCACCGAGGAATTCGAGTTGGCCCGCTCGCGGGTCCCGGTGTCGCTGCCCGAGGACGACCTGTTCGCCGGGATCGAGAGCGACGCGTGAACCACCTCTTTCTCGTCGTGACCGCCGCCGGCTGGCAAGCCGACGGGCCCCCACACCACACCGGTCCCGACTTCGGCAAGGCCAGCCCGGTCGGGCTGCTCATCGTCGTATTGCTGGTGATCGCCACGCTGTTTCTCATCCGGTCGATGAACCGGCAGCTGAAGAAGGTGCCGGAATCGTTCGATCCCAAGCACCCGGAACCCGACCAGGCCGCCGACGAGGGCACCGACACGGTCGACCCCTCCACCACCCCGGACGACGGGGGCGGCCCGCCGCGCGCCGCGGGACCCGGCGATGAGCCCGGCTGACCCGGCAGCGACGAATACCCTTGGGCTGGCGACCAGTCCATACCTGCGCCAGCACGCCGACAACCCCGTGCACTGGCAGCAATGGACCCCCGAGGCGCTGGCCGCCGCCGCCGAGCGCGACGTGCCGATCCTGCTCTCGGTGGGCTATGCCGCCTGCCATTGGTGCCACGTCATGGCCCACGAATCGTTCGAAGACGACGACGTGGCCGCCGCGATGAACGCCGGGTTCGTCTGCATCAAGGTCGACCGTGAGGAACGCCCGGACATCGACGCGGTGTACATGAACGCCACCGTCGCGCTCAACGGGCACGGCGGTTGGCCGATGACGTGCTTCCTGACGCCGGATGGCCGACCCTTCTTCTGTGGCACCTATTACCCGAAAGAGGGTTTCCTGCAACTTCTTTCGGCCGTCTCGACCACTTGGCGGGAGCGCCGTGGCGAGGTCGAGGAGGCCTCCGACCGCATCGCCGGCGAGTTGCGCCGGCTCTCGTCCGGTCTGCCGGGCGGTGGTCCTTCCATAGCGCCGCAGCTGTGCGACCACGCCGTCGCCACGGTGCTCGAGGACCGCGACGCGGTGCACGGCGGGTTCGGCGGTGCGCCCAAGTTCCCGCCGTCGGCGTTGCTCGAGGCGCTGCTGCGCCACTTCGAGCGCACCGGCTCACCGGAGGCGTTTACGGCGGTGACCCACACCGGCAACGCGATGGCCCGCGGCGGCATCTACGACCAGCTCGGCGGCGGCTTCGCTCGCTACAGCGTCGACAACGCCTGGGTGGTACCGCATTTCGAGAAGATGCTGTACGACAACGCGCTGCTGCTGCGCGCCTACGCGCACTGGGCCCGGCGCACCGGGGACCCGCTGGCGCGCCGGGTCACCGCGGCGACCGCCCGGTTCCTGCTCGTCGAGCTGGCCGACGGTGGGATGTTCACCTCGTCGCTGGACGCCGACGCCGACGGCCGCGAGGGTTCGACCTATGTGTGGACACCGGCGCAACTCAACGAGGTGCTGGGGCCTGACGACGGCCCTTGGGCGGCAAGGGTTTTCGCGGTCACCGAGAGCGGAACGTTCGAGCACGGCACCTCGGTGCTGCAGGCCCCCGCCGATCCCGAGGACTCGCAACGGCTGGAGCGCGTGCGTGCCGCGCTGCTGACGGCCCGCCGCGCCCGGGTCCAGCCCGGGCGTGACGACAAAGTCGTCACCTCCTGGAACGGCCTGGCGATCACCGCGTTGGCCGAGGCCAGCGTGGCGCTCGACGAACCCGAATTGGCGCAGGCGGCAATGCGTTGCGCGCGAACGCTGTTGGATTTGCACGTCGTCGACGGCCGGTTGCGACGCGCCAGCCTGGGCGGGGTGGTCGGCGACAGCGCCGCCATCCTCGAGGATCACGCGATGCTGGCCACCGGCCTGCTCGCGCTGTACCAGCTCACCGCCGAGGACACCTGGCTGACCGCGGCCGCCGAGCTGCTCGACACCGCGCTGGCCCATTTCGCTGACCCCCAGCGGCCCGGTCGTTGGTTCGACACCGCCGACGATGCCGAGCAGTTGGTGCTGCGGCCGGCCGACCCGCTGGACGGGGCGACCCCGTCGGGGGCGTCGTCGATCACCGAGGCGCTACTGACCGCGGCGCACCTGGTCGACGGCGACCGCACCGAGCGCTACCTGCGGGCGGTCACCGCCTCGCTCGGCGCGCACTCGGTGCTGCTGGAGCGCGCGCCGCGGTCGGCCGGACACTGGCTGGCCGTCGCGGAAGCCGCGGTGCGCGGGCCACTGCAGATCGCGGTTGCCTGCGATCCGTCGGCGTCGGCTCTGTTGGCCGAGGCCCGTCGGCTGGCGCCCGGCGGGGCGATCGTGGTGGGCGGGCCGGTGGATTCGTCGCCGCTGCTGGCCGGCCGGCCCCGAGTCGCAGGCGCCGACGCCGCGTATGTGTGCCGCGGCCAGGTGTGCGACCTGCCGGTCACCACCGCGCCCGAACTGGCGGCCGCCCTGGGTGTCCCCGGTCACTGAGCCGATGGTGGTGACCCGTCCCCCGCAAGCGGGCGGGGTCCCCGCGGAGCTGGGGAGTGCCCCCGGCGCCCGGCGCTCGGCCGCGCCGTGCTGGCGATCACCACTGAGTCGATGGTGGTGACCCGCGGCGCCCGGCTGCGCCGTGCTGGCGATCACCACTGAGTCGATGGTGGTGACCCGCGGCGCTCGGCTGCGCCGTGCTGGCGATCACCACTAGCGCGGGTTACCCTGCCTCCCATGCCGACTGCCGCCAGGACCGAAGCGATCCGGAACACGGTCAACCGTTACATCGAACTGGTCGCCAAGGGCAGCGCCGACGATCTGGTCGAGCTGTACGCCGACGACGCCACCGTCGAGGACCCGGTCGGCGGCGAGGTGCACATCGGGCGCCAGGCGATCCACGGCTTCTACTCCGCGGTCAACGACCTGCAGCGCGAATGCGAACTGGTGACGCTGCGCGTCGCCGGCAACGAGGCGGCCTTCCAATTCCGGCTGACCGTGACCGCGGGCGAGCACCGGATGGTGATCGAGCCGATCGACGTCATGGTCTTCGACGGCAGCGGCAAGATCGCCTCGATGAAAGCTTACTGGTCGCCGGAGGACGACGTCTCCCAGGGCTAGCGGGGCAGCGATGCCGGCTCAGCCGCCCGCCAGCCAGGCGTGGTCGCCGGTGTAGAAGACCGCGAACCACATGGCGATGTAGTGCAGAATCGCCGCGATCGCGGTGAAGGCGTGGAAGAACTCGTGATAGCCGAACGTTTGCGGCCACGGGTCCGGCCAGCGCAGGCCGTAGAAGATGCCGCCGACGCTGTAGAACACCCCGCCCACCGCCAACAGCACCATCGCGGCCACGCCGGCCTGGTGCAGGATCGTGGGAGCGAACCAGACGGCCACCCACCCGAGCAGCAGATACAGCGGCACACCGACCCAGCGCGGCGCCGTCGGCCAGCACATCTTCAACGCGATCCCGGCCGCCGCGCCGCCCCACACGATGCACTGCACCAGCACCCCGGTGTTCTGGGGCATGACAAGCCGCGCGAACGGCGTGTAGCTGCCGGCGATGAACACGAAGATCATCGAATGGTCGAGCTGCTTCATCCGGCTGCGTGCGACGGCGGACTTCCACTGCACCCGGTGATAGGTGGCGCTGACCGCGAACATCGCCACCGTCGCCGCGGCGTAGACCAGCGTCGAGTGGCCGGCGCGCGGCGAGGCGACGGCCCACGACACCGACACCAGCGTGGCGCCGGTGATGATGGCCAGCCACGCCGAGACGAAGTGGATCCAACCGCGCATCCGGGGCTTGCCGAGGAACTGGGCGGCACCCTCGACTAACTGTTCGACGGTGTTGCCCGGAACGATCGACTCGCCTTCGGGCTCCGGGTTGGGGACGGTGCTGGTCTGACTGCTCATGGCTCCTGTGTCTTGTCTTCGCATCTGTTTTGTTCTTCGCAACGCGGGATTCCGAAGTCGCCAGGGGCTGTTCAAGAACCAGAGTAGTCAGGGATCGTTACAGCATCGTCTCGGCTGCTCAGGTGACCGGGCCGAAACGAGAACCGGTGAATAGATCACCGCTGGCAGTAGGGTGAATGGTCGTGGAAATCATTCCGCCGCGCCTCAAAGAGCCGCTGTACCGCGTCTACGAGCTGCGGCTGAGGCAGGGCCTGGCCGCCTCGAAGTCCCAGCTCCCGCGCCACATCGCCGTGCTGTGCGACGGCAACCGCCGGTGGGCCCGCGACGCGGGATACGAGGACGTCAGCTACGGCTACCGGATGGGCGCCTCCAAGATCGCCGAGATGCTGCGCTGGTGTCAGGAGGCCGGCGTCGAAATGACCACCGTCTACCTGCTGTCCACCGAGAACCTGCAGCGCGATCCCGACGAGCTGGCCGGGCTGATCGAGATCATCACCGACGTCGTCGAGGAGATCTGCGCGCCGGCCAACCGCTGGAGCGTGCGCACGGTCGGGGACCTGGAACTGCTCGGCGACGAGCCGGCCCGCCGATTGCGCGACGCCGTCGAGTCCACGCCCAGCGTCGCGCCCTTTCACGTCAACGTCGCCGTCGGCTACGGCGGCCGGCAGGAAATCGTCGGCGCGGTGCGCGCGCTGCTGAACAAGGAGCTCGCCAACGGCGCCACCGCCGAGGAACTCGTCGACGCGGTGACCGTCGACGCCATCTCCGAGAACCTCTACACCTCCGGACAGCCCGATCCCGACCTGGTGATCCGCACCTCGGGCGAGCAACGCCTGTCGGGATTTCTGCTGTGGCAGAGCGCTTATTCGGAGATGTGGTTCTGCGAAACGCACTGGCCGGCGTTCCGCCGCGTCGATTTCTTGCGCGCGCTGCGCGACTACAGCCGGCGGGATCGCCGGCACGGCAAGTAACCGCGAAGCTCTTAAGGGCCCGCCCGGCTGCGTGCCACACTTAGGACATGGCTGCGCTGTCGGCGGTGGTGTTCACGCTGAGCGCCTGGCTGGGCCTGTATCTGCTGTCCCGTGATCCGCGCAAGCCCGTCCTGGTACTGGCGGCGATCGGACTGTGCGGGTTCGCGCTCGTGGTGGGCCTGGATGCTGTTCGGACCGCCAGCCCCGCCCATGCCCAGCTGCTCAGCCGGGTCGAGATCTACCTGGCGGCGGTTCCCGGTGTCGCGTGGTTCGCGGTGCTCGTCGAGCTGTCCCGGCCCAGCGACGGCTGGCGCTCGCGCACCCGCGAGGTGTTGCTGGTGGCCGGCGTCGCCGCGCTGACCCTGTTCGGGGCGGTGCTGGCCGGCAGCGTCGACGGGCCGCTGCGGCCGGGTCACTGGGTGATGTTCGCGGTGATCTCGGTGTCGACCCTGGGCGCCGGGGCGGTCGCGTTGCGCCGCCCGCGCCGGCCGAGGCTCTCCGTGGGACTGGCCGTCACCGCGACCCTGTTTTTCGCGCTGGCCAACGCGATCCTGATCATTCCGCTGGGACTGGTGCCCAGCTGGGTCGCGCTGGCCTCGACGAGCTGTGACGTCCTCGGGCTCGGGGTCGCCGTGGCGCTGTGGGACGCGTTCGACGAGGGCCACGCGCTGCGCCCCGACATGCTCCGGTCGTTCGCCGGTTCGGTCGCGGTGGCGGTGCTGTTCGGCGGTCAGGCGCTGATCGGGTTGGCGGTGACCCGCGACGACCCCGCCGCGCGGACCGCGCTGACGGTGCTGCTGTTCACCAGCCTGGCGATCGCGATCACCGTGCAGGTGCTCGCCGATCCGCTGGCCGGGGTGCTCGACCGGCTGGCGTTCTCGAAATCGCCTGCGCTGCGGGCGGATCGGGCCGCACTGCGGCACACCGGGGCGGCGCTGCCGCTGCGCCAGGAGCACCCGCTCGCCGGCGTCGACGACGTCACTTTCGTGCGGCTCACCCGCCGGGCGCTGGGCCACTACGGCGACCTGAGCAAGCTGGTCGCCAGCCCGCTGACGGCGTTGCCGGTGATCGATGAGCGGCTGGCCGCCCGCGGCGCACCCGACCAGCCGATCGAGCGGGCCAACGAACTCAAGGCGGTGCTGGCCGAGGGCATCTCGCGGCTCAAGCCGCGCGACGGTGGCGACTTCGGCACCACCGAAGAGTGGCGGTACTACAACTCCCTGTATTTCCCCTACGTCGTCGGGGTGCGCGCCTATGCGCAGAACGCCACCGCCTCGGGTCTGGATCCGATCGCGCGGCAGGCCTGGCACTGGTTCGTCACCGAGGTGCCCCAGCGCTCGCTGCACAACTGGCAGAACGCCGCGGCCCGGCTGATCGCCGCCGATCTTCGGGGACGGATCCCGGTTCCCAGCGACTAGACCCACGTGGGGCGCGACCACCGGATGGCACAGCGCCGTGGACCCGCGCTCCTGTGACCCGTGGGGCCACTGGGCCCGCCAGACTGGCGCGTGTCAAATATTTACCCGCCGACGGGAATAGCCGGGTGAACCACCTCGTCTTTGTATCCGTGGCATGAGTTGGCAGTGCCACGAGTCGATATGGCAGTGCACTGGCGGCACCCTCAAAGCTGTTCGACCCACCCGCCACCGCGAGGAGTAAGCACATGAGCTCTGTTACCGGCGTATCCAGCATCCCGACCAGGCCCCTCTACGACGCGACCGACTCGCTGTTGCGGTTCGCGGTGCGCGCCGACGCGACCCTGACAGGGTTGTTCGGTCTGACCATCGCTTTCCTCGCCGACCCGCTTTCGTCGCTGACGGGCCTGACGTCCTTCCAGGAGTACGGCGTGGGCGTCTTGTTCGTGCTGGCCGGACTGCTGGTGTTCAGCCTCGGGGCGCTGCCGGACCTGCGCCGCGTCGGCGTCAGCGTGTTGGTGGTCAACGTCGCATTCACGCTGGCTTCGATCGTGGCCGCGGAAGCGCTGCCGCTGACCGCTACCGGCGTCGCGCTGACACTGGCCACCGGCGCCTACACGGCGGCGTTCGCCGGGCTGCAGTACCTGGGATTGCGTCGCCTCGCGGCGTGACCGGCCGCGCCGGCCGCGCCGTCAGAGCTTGCGCAGCCGCAGCCGGTTGATGGAGTGGTCGGCGTCCTTGCGCAGCACCAGGGTGGCGCGCGGCCGGGTCGGCAGGATGTTCTCGACGAGGTTGGGGCGGTTGATGGATCGCCAGATCTCGCGGGCCGCGGCCA
>NZ_LZMG01000383.1:0-11292 GCF_001673615.1 Mycobacterium sp. 1245499.0 | reverse complement strand
GTGACGCTATCGGTGGTGATTGACCGATCTCGATCATCGTCCGGCCCGGGGCCGGTTTCACGGGTAGTCGACTACTCCATCGGCGATGTCCTCCGGACCGGCTGGGACGTTCCGGCTGGAGTGGTATCGATTCGGGGTATTGCCGACCTGCCGGGCGGACAACTGTCCCCCACATACGCAGTCGGAAGGTAACCGAATCATCCACGGCCACCGGCGCTTTCGTGATGGGCGCCGCTACGCGCGGGTCGTCCTGCTGCGCGATCCTGACCTCACCGGGCTGGGTCATCGCCGGCGTCCGCGGCGCACCGCGCGCACATCGAGTAGTCGACTACCCGTGCACGCCCGCCAATCCGTCGTTAGCGTTCGGGTCGTCGTGCTCCGTGGATGGATCCGAAGGGAGGCTCATGGGGTCAGCGAACTTCGCCGCCGCCCTACGGAACCACCGGCCGCATGCCCGACGAACTGTTAGTGTCCACTGCAGCTACCAACGGCAGACCACGAGCGGGGGCGCCGTGCGCGCAGCACGCGACGACACCGGCGCGTTCCCTAGGAAATGGCGGCGCGCGACGCTTCATCGCTGCTGCGCGGCCATCAGGAACGCTGCGTCAGCCGGATCCGTCAAGTGGAGGCAACGATGATGCTCGTCGATCAACTGGCGCGAGTGGCAGAGCTGACCGACCGGTGGATCGGATGGTCCCGGCTTCCCAAACCGTTAGGGCTCGCGGTCCTCATCGGATTGCGTGAGCAGCTGCGTGCCCACAATCTCTTCGACACCGGCCGCGGACCCGACGACCGGCCCCCACCCGGCGTCGACATCACTTCCTGCCGCGACGCCCGCACGCCGGATGGGACCAACAACGACCTGCAATACCCGCTGATGGGATCGTTGGGCAGCCGGTTCGGTCGAAACGTCCCCACGGAATTGACCTATCCCGAGGGACCCGACCGCATCATGGAGCCCAATCCGCGCGTGATCAGCCGGCGACTGCTGACCCGCGACACGTTCAAACCCGC
The DNA here is from genome assembly GCF_001673615.1 of Mycobacterium sp. 1245499.0. Classification (NCBI taxonomy): domain Bacteria; kingdom Bacillati; phylum Actinomycetota; class Actinomycetes; order Mycobacteriales; family Mycobacteriaceae; genus Mycobacterium; species Mycobacterium sp. 1245499.0. Next base: position 10,278 of record NZ_LZMG01000383.1, on the reverse strand, counting down.
CACCACGCTGAACTTGTTGGCGGCCGCATGGATCCAGTTCGAGGTCCACGATTGGTTCAGCCACGGCACCGTCAATGCCGATCCCTGGAAGATCCCGATCGAGGGTGCTGACCCGTGGCCCGAGCCAACGATGACGATCAACCGGACACCACCGGACCCCAGCCCTGACGCGTCGGGGCCGCCCACGTTCGTCACGCAGGACACCCACTGGTGGGATGGGTCCCAAATCTACGGCAACACAAAGGGATTCGCGGAGGGTCTGCGCACCGGCGAGCTGGGGCAGGTCAGGATCGACGACGTCGGCCTGCATCCGGAAGAGCTTGAGACCTACCTCGATCCGCACGGGGCGGTCCGGGCCAACTTCTGGGTCGGATTGGCGCTGCTGCACTCGCTGTTCCTGCGCGAGCACAACACCATCTGTCGCGAGCTGCACCAGCACTATCCCGAGATGAGTGACCAGCAGCTGTACGACAAAGCGCGCCTCATCAACGCGGCACTGATGGCCAAGATCCACACGCTGGAGTGGACCCCGGCGATCATCGCCCACCCCACCACCGAGTCGGCCATGCGGGCCAACTGGTTCGGGGTGCTCGGGCAGCACTTCGAGGAGCGCTTCGGTCGCATCACCCCTAACGAGGTGCTACAGGGCATCCCCGGATCGCCCACCAACCACGACGGCGTGCCGTACTCGCTGACCGAGGAATTCGTCGCCGTCTACCGCATGCATCCGCTGATCCCCGACGACTACACGGTGCGCTCGCTGCGGGACGACGACGAGCTGGCGCGCTACCAACTGCCCGACTTGTCGGTGCCCAACGTTCGAGAGCGCCTGGCGCAGTGGCCGGCCGACGACCTCTTCTACTCGATGGGGGTGGCTCACCCGGGCGACATCACGTTGCACAACTTCCCGATCCATCTGCAGGACTTCCACCGGGTCAACGACATTCCGATCGACCTGGCCGCCGCGGACATCCTGCGGATCCGCGAGCGTGGGGTGCCGCGCTACAACGCCTTTCGACGAATGCTGCGACTCAAGCCTGCCGCCAGCTTCGAGGAGCTCACCGACAACCCGGAGTGGGCCGAGGAGCTTCGCGAGATCTACGGCGACGTCGAACGCGTTGACCTCATGATCGGCCTGTACGCCGAACCCAAGCCGGCCGGTTTCGGGTTCAGCGACACAGCCTTCCGGATTTTCATCCTGATGGCCTCGCGCCGGCTACGCAGCGACCGCTTTTTCACCACCGATTACACCCCGGCGACGTACACCGAGGCCGGCATGGCGTGGGTACGGACCAACTCGTTGCGCACCATACTGATCCGGCACTTCCCCGCCCTGGAGCCCACCCTGCGCTCGGTCGACAATCCGTTCGCCCCCTGGCCAACCACGCAAGCGCGGCCGTCGACGCGGATCTCCCCGCCACCCACCACCGGGCGCCGCTATCCGCCGCCGCCCGGCGCGCAGCCCACCTACGTCCCCTACAGCGACGCCCTCGAACGGCCGGGCGCCGAGGAGGATCGTGAGATCGACGCAATCGTCAAGTCCTTGCACGGCAACAACGAGTGGGCGTACAAGAAGTTTCATCACGGCCTACGCGACGCCCACGCCAAGACGCTGGCCGTGCTGCGCGGTGAGCTCACGGTCTACCCGGACCTGCCTCCCGAGTTGGCCCAGGGCCTATTCGCCGAGCCACGCAGCTACCCGGTGATCACCCGGCTGTCCACCACCTCCGGGGTGATCCGAAGTGACCAGATCCGCGGGGTGCACGGCCTCGCGGTCAAGGTGCTCCTTGACGAACCCGGCGAACGCATCCTGGCCGACGATGACGCCGCCACACAGGACTTTCTGCTGGTGACCCACCGGGAATTCCCCTTCGCCGATGTACGGGCGTACCTGCGCGTCGGCATGCCGCTGGCGTGGGTGTTGGCTCGACTGTCCGATCCCGCGCTGTCGGCTGTCGGTGCGCTGCTCACGGGCGCCAGATCGGTGCTGGCCCAGGTGGGGGTGTCGCTGCCCAACGCCGTGGAGATCTTCATCGAACCCAACACCCACATCCTCGGGCAGAACTTTTATTCGTCGGCTCCCATCCGATGGGGTGATCATGTCGCCAAATTCGAGATCGTGCCGCTGTCGGAATCGGTGACGACGCTGGCAGGCCAGCCCCTGCCGGCGGATGCGGGCTACGACGCCTACCGCAATCAGGTGTTCGACTTCTTCGCCACGAACAGCGCCGAATTTGAGCTGCGGGCCCAACTGTGCACCGACCTGACCAGGATGCCCATCGAGGACGCCACCGTACCGTGGCCCGAAGAACTCAGCCCACACATCGGGGTCGCCAAACTCAGCTACCCGCAACAGAACCCGGACTCCCCCGACCGGCGACGGTTCGGCGACGACGTGCTGTCCTACAACTCGTGGCGCGGCCTGGCCGCGCATCGACCGCTGGGCCCCATCAACCGCCTCAAACTCAAGGTCTACGAAGCATCCAGCACCTTCCGCCATGAGAAGAACGAGGTCCCCCTCCTTGAGCCAACTGTCGCCGACCTGCCCCGATAGCGGCGCCGGCCAGCTTCCCGCCTCCACCCGGGCCCACGCGGCGGAGGCGGTGAGCAGCGGGCGCAGCGTCAATTTGCGGTCCGCGGCCAGCTCCCTGGGCGACGGTGCGGATGCGGCCTTAGACTTTGCGTTCATGAGCAGCCAGTGGCAGTTGCTCGAACGCCCGCGGGAGCAGGCGACGATCCGCTGCGCGCTCACCGGCGACGGACAGCGTGGGGTCGTGCTCATCGGTCCCGCCGGCGTCGGTAAGACGACGCTCGCCCGCACCGTGGCCGCCACATTGCCGTCCGCAGTGCACTGGGCGGCGTGCACCGAGTCGTCCCAAACCATCCCGCTGGGCGCGTTCCTGCAGTGGGTGGGTTCCTCGGGCGCGCGCGACCCGATCGCGTTGCTGGCCGCGGCGCGCGAAAATCTGTTGGCCGGCGCCGAGCCGGTGGTCGGCGTCGACGACGCGCATTTGCTCGATCAGCTCTCGGCCACACTGCTGCACCACATCGCCGCCGAACGCGCCGGGCGCATCGTGGCCACGGTCCGGAGCGGCGAAGCCGTACCCGATGCGGTCACCTCACTCTGGAAAGACGGCTACCTGCAGCGGTTCGACCTAGAGCCGCTGTCGAAGGACCAGAGCATCGCGTTGGTCGAATCGGTGCTGGGCGGCACGTTGGAAGGCCTGTCCGCCGATGTCATGTGGACGGCCTCCGGGGGCAATCCACTGTTCTTGCGGCACATGGTCGAAGGGGCGGTCGAAGCGCGCACCCTGACCGAGGTCGACGGTGTCTGGCAGCTGCGCGGGCCCACCGCCGTCTCGTCCGGCCTGGCCGAACTGCTGGAGAACCGACTTGATCGTGCCGGTGCCGATGCGCTGGGCGCGCTGAAATATCTCGCGTTGTGCGAGCCGCTGGACCTCGACGCGCTCGTCGAGTTGGCCGGTGAAGACGCCGTGGACGCCGCCGAGCTGCAGGGGCTCGTCCGCATTGTGCGCGACGGTCCCGTCCTCAACGCGCGCATCAGCCATCCGCTGTACGGGGATGTGGTGCGCAAGCGCACGGGTACCGCGTCTGCGCGACGGCTGCGCGGGCGCCTCGTGTCGGTGCTGTCCGGCCGCGAGATCACCTCTGCGGCCGACCGGATCCGCCTGGCACAACTGTCCGTCGACAGCGACCAGGTCGCCGATAACGGCCTGCTGGTCGCCGCCGCACGGGACGCTGTCTTTTTGGCCAACCTGCCGCTCGGGGAACGCTTGGCGCGCAGTGCAGTTGAGCACGGCGACGGGCTTCGCGCCGCCGAATTGCTCTCCCGCGCGGTGCTGTGGCAGGGGCGGCCGGCCGAAGCCGACGCGATCCTGGCGCAGTTCGAACCCGACGGCCTTGACGAGCTGCAGCTGGTTCGGTGGGGTATCCCGCGGGTGTCCACACTGTTTTGGTCGATGGGCGAAGTGGCACACGCCCAGGACATCCTGGCCGTGATGCGACAGCGGGTCACCCACCCCGCCCTGCGCCTTGTCGTGGAGGCCACTGGGGCGGCGATGGCGGTGCACCAGAACAAGATTGAGGAGGGCATCGCGGCCGCGGAGGCCGTCCTGGCCGATCCCACTGCGCCCAAGCAGGCCGTCGACTTCGCCGCGTTCGCCGCTGGCCTCGCCATGCCCGTCGCCGGGCGTGGCGCCAACTTCGAGCCGATCGCCGCACGGTGTCGCGCGGAACAGAAGCCCACCGACGGGATGATCCGTTGGATGATCCGGTACGGCGACATCCTGGCACTGGCGCACACCGGCCGACTGGATCTCGCCGATCAGCGGGTGGCCGACTACAGCAGGTTTTCCTCTCAGGGACAGTTCGTCGGTTGGGCGATCGCAAAAATCATGGCCGGCGTCGTCGCCGTCTACCGAGGAGACTTTCCTTCGGCCATCGCCTCATTCGAGCAGTCGCTCGCCGCGCTCAACGCCGAGAATTCCTTGCCGTGGCGGTTGCCGTGCCGGCTGCTGCTGGCCCGGGCGTATGCCGCGCTGGGCCGAACGGCCGAAGCCGAGCGGGTGCTCGCCGACGCCAACGAACACGCCGGCCCGCACCTCGCCTTGCACGAGCCGATGGCCATCATCGCCAAGTCGTGGCTCGCTGCCGCCCGCGGCGGTGAACGCACCGGAGTCGACCTGGCGCGTGCCGCCGCCGACACCGCCCATCGCGCAGGCCAATACGCGATCGAAGCCGAGGCCCTGCACCACGCGGCCCGCTTCGGGGACCGCACAGTCGCGGCTCGCCTGGGAGCGCTGGCCAAACAGGTCGACGGCACTCCGGCCCCGCTCTATGCCCGCCACGCGGCGGCGCTGGCGGGCTCCGATCCGCGCGCCCTGGACACGGTGAGCATCGACTTCGAGAACGCAGGTCTGCTGCTCTCGGCGGCGGACGCCGCCGCCCAAGCCGTCGTGCTCTATGACCGCGCCGGCCATAACCGACACACCACCGAAATAGCTGCGCGGGCACTGCGACTCGCCGGGGTGTGCGGCGGCGCCACCACGCCGGCGATCCGGGCCGCGGCCCGGCCCCTTCCGATCAGCTCCCGCGAACGTGAGATCGCCGCCCTGATCGCCGAAGGCCTGTCCAACCGCGAGATCGCCGACAAGCTGACTGTGTCCGTGCGTACCGTCGAAGGGCACATCTACCGGGCCTGCATCAAACTCGACGTCTCCGACCGCGACGAGCTGGCGGCCATCGTCGCGTGCAATAAGATCGGCTGACCGGGTTGGTTGCGGCGACACTACTCCGGCTCGCTGGTCGGCGCCGAGGCGTCATCGAGTAGTAGCCGGGCCTCAAGGGGCGCGGTCCCGCTCGCGCAGCTAGCCGACCGCGCGGCGAGTCCCCGGTGTCCGGGATTCAGTGGCGGCGGCTGCCCGTGAATTACGTTTGCGCGCTTAGTGTTTCGCATACCGCACCGGCCGCCAGCCGAAACGAGGTGCGCCCTGCGAACACCCGGCCGCCGCCCCCGGATGTCTGATCGGCAGCGCACAACCCCGTTTTCACATCGGGTAGTCGGCTACGCGTGTCCACAACACCGGTGGCTACCTAAGTTTCCTCATACACCAAATCCACGGGTACGAATCCAGCCCAGGGAGACGAAATGCTATTCAATCCAGCAACAGTGGTGCCCCACCGTGACGCGCCTACCCTCGCGGCGCCCGTATGGGCCGACCGCGCATCCGCTTGCCCAGTGCCGTCGTATCCACCTGTTGTGGGGGATAAGGTGACGGCGACGCCGGGCGCCGGGGGAGCATCGAACACCAACCCCGCTTCCCCGGCGCCCGTTCTCACCAGCGCGCCCGAGACGATGTCCGCCTTCGGGATTTCCGATGTCGCGTCGCAGGCCACTGCGCGCCGGCATCGCTGGATCATCTCGCTCAGGCATCGGTTGTCGCAGCGCTCAGACGCCCCGCGCCGATCCTATCCACCACGGCGCCCCGCCTACCTCGAGCGCGCCGCAATGGCTCGCGCAATGGAACGACTGTGAACGGCCTAACGGTCGCCGGTGAGGGCGTTTTCCTGGTCATGATCAGCATCGGCACCTACCACCTCTCCACATGGCTGGAGCGGTGGGACTACAAGCGCCACCGCGAGGACTGAGGCGGCCCCCTCACTGGGCCGCAACCCAGAAATCTGTTTCAGGATGATGACTTTCGATCGGTCCGCGGTACTGATCGTCGATGACGCTTTGGAGATGGGGCGACCGGTACTTTCTCAATCCGCGCGATTCGAGTAGTCCGCTACGCATGTTCCCCAACAAGAGCCGGCGTAGACCTAATCGCATCGACCCCGGGATTGCTCTCCCGACGATAAAACCTTCAACAACCTCAAAGAACGGAAAAGCGCAATGTCCAAATTGTCTCCAGGAACCTCGCAGGATCCTTTCGTCGCCTACGCCGACTGCATCCTCGAGGGAGGTACGCTCGCGTGGCGAAACAACAACCCGGGAAATCTGCTGCCGGGGAAACTTCCCTACAAGAACGCGATTGGCATCGATAAGCGTGGGCTTGCGATCTTTCCCGACTACAGCTCAGGATGGACGGCGCTGCACGACGTGCTGCGGTCCAATCTCTATGGCAGCCTTAGCATCACCGACGCAATGAAGAAGTACGCCCCGGCCAGCGACCCCCGCAACGATCCCGTCGCGTACGCCGCCCGGATTCACCAGCTGACCGGCCTCGACACCACCCGGCTCGTCAAATCGTTGAGCGATGACGAACTCCAGAAAATGATGGGCGCCATCAAACAGGTGGAGGGCTTCACCGTGGGCACGATTCACCACCCGACGGACTCCAACCTGACACCTCAACTGCGGGACCTCTTCGGCCTGACCAGCTCTTCAGACGCCTCGGCCCCCTCCGACACGTCGGGCGACTCGAACACCGTAGCAGCCTCGGACGGCTCCGAAACATCCAGTGCTACAGACAGTTCCGACGCCTCGGACGCCTCAGACAGTTCCGACAGCTCGGACACGTCGAGCAATTCCGACAGCTCCAGCTGGCCGGATAGCACGGACAACACGGACGGTTCCGAAACGACCGACACCACAGACAATTCCGACACCTCCGATACCTCGGAGAGCTCGGACACGTCGAGCAATTCCGACAGCTTCAGCTCGCCGGATAGCACAGACAACACGGACGGTTCCGAAACGACCGACACCACAGACAATTCCGACACCTCCGATACCTCCGACAGTTCGGACACGTCGGACACGTCGGACAGCTCCGACAGCTCCGACAGCTCCGACAGCTCGGATGACTCCGGCTCGTCTGCAATACCGGAGCCGGAGCTCGCCGGCGCCGACAGCTAGGCCGACCGAATGGGTGGATGCACCCAGACGGTTAGGCCGCGGGTGCATCGTCCACCGGTAGGAGATCCGGTATCCCGCAGTGCCGGGTACCGGATCACCGGTCCGGACGGACCTCCCCGAAACCGAATACCCCGCCATAAACCCAGCGGCAGAACAACTGTCGCGCCCGACTCCGCGATCGAGGCATTGATATGACCGCACCTTGGGTCGTCGACCAGAACGACGACAACAGCGCCGACACCGACGCCGACAGCAACATCGACGACAGCACCGATGCCTCGGGGGACACCGATAGCAGCACAGACACCGGTGGTGACGTCGTCGGCGACTCCCCCAGCGATACAGTTCCGGACACCGACGCACCCAGCGACTCGGGAATCGACCCCCTCGAAGCGCCGGAACCCGAGCCACAGAAGTCCGGTACGGCAGGCCCCGACACCGGCGCCGACACCACCGCGAGGGACTCCTCGACAGGAGCGGACGCGCCGTCGGCTGACCCAGGGCCGCCCTACCTGATCGTCGACCAGTATTCCGGCGACAGCGGAATGAACCCGCCCTGGAGCGCGCTGGTTGCCCAACCGCAGTTCTACGGCGCCATCATCAAGGCGTGGGAAGGCAATACCTTCAACGACGGCGGATGGTTTGCGCAGAACTGGCCGGCGGTCAAAGATGCCGGCGGATCACGTTACGGCAGTAGCTGGTTCCGTGGCGCCTACCTGTTCCTCAAATTCGATACGGCCGGTGCCGATCAAGCCGCGGCGTACCTGCAGGCGGTCGACGCCGCCGGTGGGTGGGACCACGGTGACATTATGCCGATCATCGACGTCGAATTGGGCGGCGCGGCGAACACCAACCACGGTGCCAGCGCGCAGCAGGTAATCGACTGCGTCAGTGCCTGCGCACAGCAGCTCAAGTCCGAACTCGGAAGTCGCGTCATGCTTTACGGACGCGGCGCGATGCGCGACCTCGGCATCACCGACAAGATGGGCTGCGATGTGGCCTGGAACCCCAGCTACACCCCACAGATGGTCCGCCACGGCCTCGAGGCCTTCCAGCTCGACGAGATCGTCCTATGGCAGTACTGCGGCGACAACACGTCCTACCTTGCCGGCTATCCGCACACCGTTGCGGGCTTCAACAAGATCGACATCAGCGTGTTCGTCAAGGGCGCCGCACGGCCCACACTCGACGATCTCCGAAACGCCGTTCTCAAGTAGTACGGCTGTAAGCTACCGAAATCCCCAGGAGCACACCATGACACACCGAGCAGTCATCGTCGGAGTCAATGACTACACCGCCCAGACGAGCCTGCCGCCCGGCTGGTCGGTGAGCAATCTCAACCGCTCGCTCGACGACGCCGACGCGATGAACACGCTCTTGAGCCAGAGTTTCAATGCCACGGTCATCGCGTCATTGACGGACGGCTCCGCCACGCGTGACGCCATCTACGCCGCGATCAGGAACCTGCTCGCGCAGAGTGACGCTGGGGATGTGGCGACGTTTTTCTTCTCCGGCCATGGGGGCCGGCTACCGGCCGATGACTCAAACCCGCAGCGCTACTACGAATGTTTCATTCCCGCGAGCGGTGCCCCGATTACCGACCTCGATCTGCATGCGTTGGCCGACTCGCTGCAGCCATCCTTCGTCAACTTCACCGTGATCCTCGACAGCTGCAATTCCGGCGGCATCCATGAGGGCACGCCCGACGAGCCGGTGAAGTCGGCGACCTACTCCGCCGATGTCGTGCGGTCCTGCGTCAGCACGATGTCCACGATCGTGCCCTGCGGCGTCCTCATCGACCCGGGGAGCACCGCATTCGACGGCAACGTTTCCCACGTCGTCGGCCAAGGCAATGGCGTGGTTTGCAGTGTCGACGACAACAAGGCTCTCGTCGCCGGGTCGAAATCGTGCGTGGTGGCGGCATGCCGATACGACGAGTCGGCGTGGGAGGCCGATACCCACAGCGCGCTCACCCAGGCATTGGTCAACGTCGTCGCGGCGTCGGGCGCCGACATCAGCTATCTCGATCTGATCGACAAACTTCGCGACGAGGTACAGAACCAGCTCGGCAGGTCGCAGACACCAACGCTGTTGGGCCAGCAGAACCGCATGGACGAGAACTTCCTCGCCGGCTGGAACACCTCCAAACCTGAGCAGTTCGATTACGCTGCCACCTGATGCCCGCCGAGCGGGGCGCGGATCACTGGGGTGTCATCTTGAGGCGTTCGCGTTGGTCCACCCGCGCCCCGGATTGATACTTTGGGCCACAAGGACTCTGGGCATGCGTTTGATCGGCAGATCAGGAACCGCCCGCGTTGTCCTGCGCGGCGGGGTCTGAGCCCGAGGGCGTGACCGAACCATCCGCGGAGGTGCTTTGCGGTCCGGCAGCCGTCGGCGGCTGCACGAGATCGGGCGCGTCCGCCGGCGGGAGGACCGGCAGGTGGCTGCACAACAGCGCGACCACTTGCATGCCCGGTCGCGAATAGGTCCACGTCCCATCGGACGTGGTGCTCGAGGCACCCGCCAGCGAGAACGGACCGACAAAGCCATTGCCGCTCAACGACGCTTGGTCCTGGCCACTCCATTGCACCGAGATGTTGAGGTCTTTGACCACGACGATCGCGATCGGCAGCCCATATGTCAGCGCGGCGTCACCCTGGGTGACCGCTGCGTTCGGCGCCGGCAACAGCCCGCCCTTCGGCATGCCAGGCACGTACCAGTTGGGGTCGGCCAAGAAGACCCCGTCCCAGGTCGACACCCCTGCCGCCGCGAAGCCGATGGTCGCGGACATGTATTTGAAAGACACCGACATGCTCGAGGTGGGTGGCGGCGTAATCGAACTGCTCAGGTTTGGAGGTGTTCCAGCCGGCGAGGAAGTTCTCGTCCATGCGGTTCTG